>WOUX01000015.1 GCA_009773075.1 bacterium
CGCCCCGAAAATCCCTTCTCACCCACAATTATCTTCAGTTGTCAAAGAACAGAACGACAAAATACCTTTAAAAACCCTAATTTTCAGGACGAACTAATTCGTTGAATAAAAACCGTAAACTATAAACTGAGAACCGTAAACGGTTACAATCGTAACTGGTACCTTTCCAAGTTATAGATGTTATCTCACTGCCTTGTTTTTAAGCTTAGTTTACAGAAATCATCCTCTGAGAATAATTTTATTGACTATATCGCTAAAATGTGTTAAATTTCATTGAAAAAAACAATTAAAGAAGAGGGAGGTACTATCGGATGTTTAAAATTGGAGATATAGCCGTATATCCTTCCCATGGTGTAGGGGTTATTCAGTCTATCGAGAACAAAAAGATTTTCGATAATGAACAGACATTCTTTATATTCAGGATATTGGACAGTGATATGACTATAATGATTCCGATAAATAATATTGCAATGGTTGGCTTAAGAAGGGTGATTCATCTGGAAGAAGTTCCCAAAGTATACGACATATTAAAAAAGAAAGATATTGAGATTGAAAATCAAACATGGAATAGAAGATATCGTGAGTATATGCAAAAGATAAAGAGCGGTTCGGTATTTGAGGTGGCCGAGGTTCTTAGAGACCTCTTCATCTTAAAACTAGAAAAGGACCTTTCTTTTGGGGAAAGAAAGATGTTAGATTCAGCCAGGAATCTTTTGGTAAAAGAACTCTCCATTGCTCAAAATAGTTCTGAAGAGATAATAGAAGGTAACATTATGAGTATTTTTAATTGTTAAGATGTTGCCCTTATACGTGTGAACTATATCTTACCTATAATTAAGTTTTTTTTAACCTAGCCATTTATCCCTGCCCATAGGAGAGGGGTGAATGGCTGATTTTCATGTGCAGAATCTAACTTTAACATACTTTACCCATTAGCAGAATTCACAGGAAAGGAGGTGACACTAAATATGGGTACTACTGTTTTACGTATTTTTTTGATTTTATCCTGCTCGGCTGTTGGTTACTATGCTGCTTATGAGTTTTTGAATTCTGTATACCCAGCATTGTCGGGAGCAATAATAGGCTCAATCATTTCAACCGTAATCCTTATCTTAGAACAACGCATTGTAAGATATCCTTTGAGGGCTATAATCGGAGGAGCCATAGGGTTAATCGCTGGTCTTATTGTAGCAAATCTGTTTTCCTATATATTTTTGCTGGGGTTGCTTAAAGGGCAGGTACCCGGTCTTTTACTCCATATATTAACAAACTTCATAGTCGGATATCTAGGCTTAAAAATAGGGAGCAAGAAAGGAGAAACAAGAGACAACCTCTGGGAGAAAGTCCTAAGATATTGGATACCAGCGTGATAATAGATGGCAGAATAGCCGACATCTGCGAAACTGGTTTCATTGAGGGAACATTTATCATACCCCAATTTATTCTTCAAGAATTACAGCATATTGCCGATTCTTCTGATTCAATTAAGCGAACCAGGGGCAGGAGAGGTTTAGATATTTTAAATAAGATGCAAAAACAGGTTGACCTTGATGTGAGAATAGTGGAACATGATTTTCCAAAGATAAAGGATGTTGATACCAAGCTGGTAGCCTTAGCTAAAGAAATGAACGCAAAGGTTATTACTAATGATTTCAACCTGAACAAGGTGGCAGAACTTCAGGGTATCTCTGTCTTAAATATAAACCAACTGGCAAATGCTCTCAAACCCGTGGTTTTGCCGGGTGAGGTTATGAATGTTAGGATACTGAAAGAGGGTAAGGAATCAGGACAGGGGGTGGCCTATCTCGATGATGGTACTATGGTTATAGTAGATAATGCTAAAAGGTATATGGGAAAAAACATTGAGGTAACAGTGACCAGTGTTCTTCAAACTACTGCTGGTAGGATGATTTTTACTGAATTAAAAGACGAAGCACCGGCTGAGCTTGTTCATAATTTAGGGTACTAGTTAAGAGGATTACATGAGGGTTATTGCCCTGATCCCCGCTGCTGGTGTGGGGAAAAGAATGGGTACAAGTATTAATAAGCCGTTTCTTCACATAGGCAATAAACCAATCTTAGCTCAAACCCTTTTGAGGTTTGAAGATTCACCAAATATCAGTGAAGTTTATGTTATTGTTTCCAAAAAAGAGGAAAT
Source organism: bacterium (assembly GCA_009773075.1). Classification (GTDB taxonomy): domain Bacteria; phylum Desulfobacterota; class UBA8473; order UBA8473; family UBA8473; genus UBA8473. The sequence goes on from WOUX01000015.1 coordinate 2,159, forward strand.
ACGCTGCAGAGAAAATATAATAAAACAGTATAATTTGAAAAAAGTTACTAAGATAGTTATAGGTGGTATTGAGAGATACGATTCTGTTAAGAACGGCCTGGATGCAATCGAATCGAAGTGTGATATAGTGATGATACACGATGGCCTTCGCCCCTTTATTACCACTCAACTGATAGATGAATCCATATCAAAGACCCTCCAATATGATGCAGCTGTAGTTGCCATTCCAATAAAAGAAACAGTTAAAGTCATTTCTTCTGGTGGAAAGATAATAAAAACGTTGGATAGGAATAAACTCTGGCTTGCCCAGACTCCTCAGACTTTTAAGTATGATATTATAAAAAGGGCTTACGAAAATGCCTTTGAAAATAATATCTGCGGTACTGATGATTCATCCTTGGTAGAGCTTTTAGGAGTACAGGTTAAAATCATAATGGGTTCTTATGAGAACATCAAAATTACAACCCAGGAGGATTTGACTATAGCCGAGGCTTTTCTTAAAAATCAAGATATCGCTGTAAATATTAACAGTTGACAGTATTATAAGACTGAATGGTTAAACCCTCCTAATGGCATTAACTTGATTGCATAGGAATTTGCATTTTAAATAACTTTAGGTACTTAACTTGAGGTTCGAGGATGGATTATGAAAGTAGGTTTTGGTTATGATGTTCATCAATTGGTAGAGGGCAGGAAACTCATATTGGGCGGTGTAGAGATACCTTATAAAGAAGGGTTGCTGGGACATTCTGACGGCGATGTTCTTCTTCATGCTATTTGTGATGCCTTACTGGGAGCTATCGGAGCGGGTGATCTGGGTAAACATTTCCCTGAAAACGATCTGAAATCTAAAGGTATATCCAGCTTAGAATTACTGCGGGTAGTCAAAATTTTAAAAGAAGAGAGAGGGTTCAGGACAAACAACATTGATTGCACCGTAGTAGCCCAAAATCCCAAGTTGGCTGAATACATACCCAAGATGGAGAAAAGCATTGCCGGGGTTTTAGGTATTGATGCCAAAAAAGTTAATGTAAAGGCTACTACCACAGAGGGATTGGGCTTCACTGGTAAGGGAGAGGGGATAGCTGCCTATGCAGTGGTCTCGGTGAGGTCCATCGAGTTTTAGAACAATAGATTGACTGCCAGAAGAAACTCGAATAAGAAAGTGTTATTACAGTCAACTACCATCGTTAAAAGTCGATGGATTTTCTCCCGTTCCCCGAGTGGGATAATAATTGAAAAGGGTATTAGGGGATAGATAAATAAATTGCTTAGAACAGTCTATTTTTGGCTCGTGATTACTCTTTCTACTATAATAACTCTACCCTTATTTGCTTTTAGTCACCCCTTCGATAGGAGAGGCATGGTAATCAAGTTTTACGCCAATATATGGGGCAGATTGAATCTCTATACCAGTGGTGTGAGACTCAAGATAAGTGGGCTGGAGAATATCATTAAGGATAAACCCCAGATATTTATGGCAAACCACCAGAGTATTTATGATATTCTTGCATTAATTACACTGCCTCTTCATTTTGTATGGATTGCAAAGAAAGAGTTATTCAGGATTCCTCTCTTAGGGTGGGCAATGGCATTAGCAGGCTGTGTAAGTATTGATAGGTTTAATCCCCGTAAAACCCAGGGTGGTATGAACTATATCCATACCAAGATACAAAAGGGGGCCTCAATAATAATCTTCCCTGAGGGGACGAGGAGTTATGATGGGACACTCCAACCTTTCAAAAAAGGAGGGTTTACTCTGGCTATGAGGGCTAAAATTCCCATAGTCCCAATTACACTAATAGGTACTGGAAAGGTTATGCAAAGGGGTACAAGGAAGGTTCATCCCGGAAATATTAAAATTATAATTGACAAACCTATAGAGACCCTTAATTTAGGATTAAAGGACAGAGAAAACCTTATTTATAGAGTACAAGAGATCATCGGTAAAAATCTGTCCGAAAATTTAAAACTACCAGCCAAATTGGAGGTGAGATGAATAAGATAATATCGTTCATCTCTAAAAATAGGATAATAAGGGAAGTCTGTGGGTTAATAATCTTTGCCGTAACTGTTTTCATCACTTCCAGTCTAATATCTTATGACCCAGCAGATCCATCATTTAACAACTATGTCCCTAATGTAACTAAAGTTAATAACCTATGGGGGGTTGTTGGGGCTTATTTGTCTGATGGCCTTTTACAGGTTTTTGGTTTAGCTTCTTATCTCTTTTCGATTATTCTATTTGTTGTTTCTTTCCGATTATTTGTTAGGAAAGAGGTTAAATTCAATTTATACAAGTTGATAAGTTTTGTCTTCTTGCTGTTATCAACAACCGGAATTTTAAGCATGGGAGTTACTCAGATAAATTTTTTTGACCAGCCAATCATTGCGGGAGGAGTTTTAGGTGGGGTTTTCGTAAGTGAATTAGTGAGATACTTCAATAAAATGGGGGCTTATACTCTGCTCATTTTAGTTTTTATATCCTCTTTAATGATTAGTGCAAACATATCTTTTGTATGGCTTGTAAATAAAATCAGAGATTTATTAGCGAATACATTAGAGCGTTTTAAAAGTGGTTCTATCATATATAGAGGGAGACTAAAATATGCCAAGGGAAAATCATCGACCATAGAAAAAAAGAAGATGCCCTTGGTGTCTACCCCCCCCGTCATTACAGATTCTTCAGGCAAGGATCAAGGAACGAAAGAAAGGAATGCCTTAATACAGGAAGAATTTGACTTCCCGAAGCCAAAAGGTACTTATCAATTACCTTCCCTATCGCTTTTAGAAGACAAGGAACAAAGGACTGCCAAGGTAGATAGAGAGAGTTTAGTAATGAATTCCAAGATTCTCGAGAAAAAACTCTCCGATTTCGGGGTAGAAGGAAGGGTTACAGAAGTTAGCCCTGGCCCTGTGATAACCATGTATGAATATGAGCCTGCGCCGGGGATTAAGATCAACCGAATAGCAAATCTGTCTGATGACCTGGCACTGGCACTCAGTGCGATCAGTGTTCGGATAGTAGCCCCTATCCCTGGCAAGTCTGTTGTAGGGATAGAGATACCAAATTCTATCAGAGAGGCGGTTTTTTTTAAGGATGTAGTCGGTCAAGAGACTTATCAGAAAGCCACTTCAAAACTTACTATAGTTTTGGGGAAGGATATATTCGGAAACCCCGTGGTCACAGATCTTGCAAAGATGCCGCATTTGTTGATAGCCGGGGCAACAGGAACAGGCAAGAGTATCTCTGTAAATTCAATGATCTGTAGTCTTTTGTATAAGGCCACCCCAGAAGAAGTGAAGATGATAATGATAGATCCCAAAAGGCTCGAACTGTCAGCATACGATGGGATCCCACATCTTTTAAACCCAGTAGTAACTGAACCCAAACAGGCTGCTATAGTATTGAAATGGTTAGTTGAGGAAATGGAACGCAGGTATCGGCTACTGGCAGAAAAAGGGGTTAGAAATATAGACCGTTATAACCAGAAGCTGGAGGGTGAATCAACAGGTACCACCCGTATAGTCCTAGACCTAAAGAAGGATTATTCATTGAATGAGGAAGCTGAACCCAAAGAGCGACATAAAAGGTTACCTTATATTGCGGTGATTATAGATGAATTGGCGGATCTGATGATGATTTCATCGAAGGAAGTGGAGGAATCCATAGCCAGGTTAGCTCAGATGGCAAGGGCGGCTGGGATTCATATGATCGTTGCCACACAGCGTCCTTCTGTAGATGTATTAACCGGAATAATTAAGGTGAATTTTCCTGCCAGAATTTCTTTCCAGGTGTCGTCCAAAATAGACTCACGTACTATTCTAGATGCAAACGGTGCAGAACACCTGTTAGGATCAGGGGATATGCTTTTCCTGTTACCAGGCACCTCAAAGCTCCAACGAATTCATGGGGCATATCTTTCTGAAGGGGAGGTTAAAAGGGTAGTTGCTTTTATTAAAGGGCAAAGTCCACCAGCTTATAACCAATCTATACTTGAGCCTAAAGGAGATGTTTATTCCAAAACCGATGATGAGTATGACGAAAGGTATGATGAGGCCGTGGAATTGGTTGCTAATGCAAGACAGGCTTCAATTTCAATGATACAGAGACATATGAGAATAGGTTATAACAGGGCGGCCAGAATAATTGAGAGGATGGAAGAGGAGGGAGTAATTGGCCCGTCAGACGGGGTTAAGCCAAGAGAGGTTTTGATAAAAAAGCTTTAATGAAAATGGTTAATGGGACATATATGAGAATCTATCGGTTTATACTCCTTTTTGGAGTGGTATTAACACTTTCGCTTTCTTTTCCTAACCCAACGTTAGGTATTCCCCTGGAAGAAATCGTTGCTAGGGTTCAAGGGATTTATCAAAAAACAAAGGACTTTAAAGCCGAGTTTATTCAGGAGTCTACCCTGAAATCCATTAATAAGACTCAAGTGGCAAAGGGGAAAATATACTTTAAAAATCCAGGTAAACTGCGTTGGGATTATTATCATCCTAATAAACAGGAGATTGTTACAGACGGGAAGACCCTTTGGATGTATATGTCTCAGGATAAGCAGGTGATGATAAGTGAACTGTCAAAGGTGTATCGCTCGAACACCTCTACTTTTTTCCTGTCCGGGATGGGAAATCTCAAGAGAGATTTTGATGTCCAATTAGTTGAGCCAACTCTCAAAAACGAAGACAAGGGTTACCTGTTGAGACTCGTCCCTAAAGAACCCCAGTCGAATCTTAATGAACTGTTTCTTTTGGTAGATAAGGTTTCCTTTCAGGTAGCGGAGACCTATTTTTACGATTTCTATGGAAACCTTATTCGAATTAAATTCAAAAATCCCGTTATAAACCGAGGATTGTCAGATTCAATATTCGTCTTCACCATCCCTAAAGGCGTTGAGGTTATAGAGTCTCCTCAGATGCCCCAGGGTCAATAAAAACTTTGCGTACGTTATGCTTATTGTGATGTGTATTCAAAAAGTGGTAAATTTCTAATTTCCAACCGTAGTTAATCATAATCAGCAAATCCGCCAAGGTATATCAAAAAGCAAAAAATCTCCTATGAAATTAAAAGAACGTGTGAACCTAATCAGCCTGGGTTGTTCGAAAAATCTTGTTGATACCGAGGTGATGCTGGGATTATTAATTGAAAACGGTTACCAGATATCCCAGAGAGAGGAAGAAGCCGAAATAATCATAGTTAACACCTGTAGCTTTGTTAAAGAGGCAAAAGAGGAGTCTATAGAGACAATACTGGAATTGGCAGAACTCAAGAAGAAGGGAAACTGCCGTCTCTTAGTTGTAACAGGATGTCTGCCCCAGCGTTATCAGGATGCCCTTGTAGAGGAACTGCCTGAGGTAGATCTCTTTATCGGTACCGGAGAGTTCCAAAAGGTGGTTGAAATTTTAGACAGAGTAAAGGAATCTGCAAATCCGTCAAAAAGTTATATTGGTGTCCCCCAGTTTATATATACCGATAAAACCCCCAGGGTGAATACCTTTGCTGATTATAGTGCTTATGTTAAGATAGCGGAAGGGTGTTCTAATTTTTGTTCTTACTGTGTTATCGGGAAAATACGGGGCCAATTTCGCAGTAGACCCCCGGACCATATTATAAGTGAAGTAAAAAATCTAGTGGGAATGGGGGTAAAAGAAATCAATCTAATTGGGCAGGATACTACCCTATATGGCAGAGATCTTAATCCAGTTACAGATCTGGAAGAATTGTTAAAGAAATTGACTAAAATTGACAAACTTGAATGGATTCGCACCTTATATACTCATCCTGCCCATTTCACTGAAGGTCTGGTTAAGGCAATAAAAGAAGAGGAAAAGGTCTGTAACTATGTAGATCTGCCAATACAGCACATCAATGATAAGATATTAGAAGCTATGAACCGAAAGACAAAGGGTAGGTTTATCCGGAAATTGATAGAAAGACTGAGAAAAGAAGTTCCAAATATTTGTATTCGTACCTCTCTGATCGTTGGGTTCCCGGGGGAAACCGACGAGCAATTTGAGGAGTTGTTGAGATTTGTTAAGGACGTTGAGTTTGATAGACTGGGTGCCTTTGAGTATTCCAGGGAAGAGGGTACGCCGGCATCTACCTTTCCGGATCAAATTTCGAAAAGAATAAAGACAAAAAGATACAGAAGATTAATGGAAACCCAGAAAGAGATTGCATTGAGGAATAATAAAAGACTTATAGGCACTACTACAAGGGTTCTCATAGAAGGAGTAAATGAGGATACTGGATTATTGAAAGGAAGAATCCCCTCACAAGCTCCGGAGATAGATGGGGTAACTTACCTTGCCAAGGGTCAGGCGGATCCGGGTGAAATTTTTGATGTTGTTATTACGGATGTCCATGAGTATGACTTGATTGGAAAACTGATGATCAAATAAAAAAGACCATTTTTAGATTGACAAAAAATGAATTTTTTGTATTATCCGTTTCCTAATCAGGTGTTATTGCTATTGAGAGATAATACCATGGTAATTCGTATTCATTCACAGTTTACGGTTTGCAGTTAACAGTTGGCAAAAACTAAAATACAATTTAAAAGGGAGCTGTTTGTGTACGAATCAGCAAAAGAACTATTACTGAAAATGAAAGAAGGTATACTGAACGAGATAATAGAGAGTATGAAGGAGGAGTCAAACAAGTCCCGGTTTGAATTGGGGGATATCATTGATTTAGCTGGTGATGAAAGAGACAGAGAACTGTCCCTTCTGCTGTGCGACCGTGACAGGAAGAAAATTATTGAAATAGAGGAGGCATTGGAAAAGATTGAGGAAGGAACATATGGTATCTGTGAAAGATGCAGAAAAAAAATCAATGAGAATCGATTAAAAGTAATGCCTTTTGCTCGGTTATGTGTGCCTTGCAAGAGCGAGTTAGAAAAAGAAGAACCCAAGGTTAAGAGAGTAAGTGAGGGTGTGGTTTATCGGAATCTGGTATATATGGATACTGATGAAGACGAGGATTAGTTAAAGGATAAATATTAGGATGAGAAGGATACTGAGTACTAGAAGAGGACTGGAAATTATATCGAAGTTCGAAAAATCAAAGATCCTTGTAATCGGTGATATAATGGTAGATCAGTTTGTATGGGGAAAGGTATCCAGAATTTCTCCTGAAGCCCCTGTTCCTGTGGTTAATGTTACCTCCGAGAGCCTGCTTTTAGGTGGTGCCGCTAATGTAGTAAACAACATTTGCTCTTTGGAGGGAAAGGTACTGGTGTGTGGAGTAGTTGGAAATGATGAGATGGGGAATAAACTAATTGGTGATCTCAGGGATATGGGAGTTGATCCCGATGGAATAATTGTTGAGAATAACCGCCCTACCACGGTAAAGACAAGAATAATAGCCCATAGCCAACAGGTAGTTAGGTACGACCGTGAAGATATCTCAGAGATTACTCTGGACAGTATGCAGAAGGCCATTTCGTACCTCAGAAAGAATTTGAATGGTTTAGATGCCGTTATTATATCAGATTATGGAAAGGGGGTAGTCTCTGAACAACTTATCAGGGAAGTCCTCCGTATTGTCAGGGACAACGAGAAGATAATATGCGTTGATCCAAAGGTAAGCAAATTTTCTTTTTATAAGGGTGTCACAGTAATCACACCTAATAATAATGAGGCTAGTGAGGCTTCTGGCATTGAGATTAAAGATGAAGAGACTTTGCTGCGAGTTGGGGAGGTTTTGTTAAATAAATTAGCCTGTAAATTGCTTTTAATTACTCGTGGCGAAGAGGGTATGACTTTGTTTGAGGGGAATGGAGATGTAACTCATATTCCAACTCTGGCAAAAGAGGTCTATGATGTAACTGGAGCTGGTGACACAGTAATAAGCGCTCTGACACTGGGATTAACAGTAGGGGCTTCTTTAAAAGAGGCAGCAGTTATTGCCAATTATGCCGCTGGGATTGTAGTAGGAGAGATAGGAACGGCTGCAGTAACCAGGAGTGAGTTAATAGAAGCAATAAAGAGAAACAAAGTCAGAAAAGGATGAGCAAGCCTAAGGCTCCTGAGCCAGTTAAATTGATAGCAAGTATATTTTCTCAAACCCAAGAGTTGATTACAGCAGTCACAAAAGAGTTATCTAAGAAATTTGGCAGTATTGATTTTATTTCTGAGATATTCCCTTTTGAATCTACATCATACTATGAAAAAGAGATGGGTAAGGGGTTGATTCGAAGGTTTTTCTCATTTAATAAAATGGTTTTGCCCTATAGGTTGTCCCATATAAAACTCTATACCAATAAAATAGAGGGTAATTTTTCTGACCATCAAGGAAACAGAAGGTTGAACATTGACCCTGGTTATATTTCTTTAAGCCATCTCATACTGGCAACAGGAAAAGGGTATGCTCACAGACCCTATTTAAGAGATGGAATATATGCTGATTTGACCCTGATATATGAAGATAAAAGCTTTCATGCTTTAGATTGGACATATCCTGACTATAGGTCTAAAGATATAATAGAATTGATGAATACAATTAGAAAAAAATATGTGTTTCAACTTAAGAGTTGAAAGAGAAGAGAATTATGTTAAAGAGTATGACAGGGTATGGCTCTGGAGAATGTGTCTTCGAAGGTGGCCGTATAGTTGTTGAGGTTAAATCGGTTAATCACAGGTACATGGATATCTCTTGCAAACTGCCCAGGAGATTTTCTTCTATGGAAAGTCAGATAAGAAAGACTGTCTCCAAGAGATTTTCCAGGGGGCGTTTTGAGGTTATTGTCCAATCAGGGTTTGACATAGAAGAGAACCAAGGGCGAGGGTTTGAGTTAAATCTTCCTTTAGCACAAGAGTATTGTTCTGTTTTAAAAGAGTTAAAAGACAGATTACATCTGAGTGAAGAAATCAGCTTAAGTTTGTTCACAGATGTTAGAGATATAATTGTTGCTAAAGATATAGAATCTAACCAGGAAGGGGAGGAAAAGGCGTTTAATGAGGCATTTAACAATGCCTTAAATTCTCTGGAAAGGATGAGGGAATCTGAAGGAGAAATACTTTATAAAGACCTTTTGGAGAGATTGAATAGTGTTGAAAAGCTAATTGACAGTATTAGGATTAGGTCCCCGCAGGTATTGGTATTTTACAGAGACAGACTTGCCAGAAGAGTTAAGGAACTGGGCGAAGTTTTTGAAGTTGATCAACAACGACTTAACCAGGAAATAGCCTTCCTTGCAGAAAGGAGTGACATTACCGAAGAGTCATCTTGAACAATTCGAGATGATAATGAGCATGAATGATCCTGCAGGAAGAAAATTGGATTTTCTGCTTCAAGAGATAAATCGTGAAGTCAATACCATAGCCTCCAAGGCCAATGATGCTGATATTTCCCAGAAAGCTGTAGAGATCAAAAGTGAGCTGGAAAAGATAAGAGAACAGATTCAAAATATAGAATAACTTATATCAAGTATTGATGGACTTGTAAAAAGTCAAAATTGGGATGGCAAAGTAAAAAGCTCCAGATGCAAGGCGCGCAAATCCTGAAGAGTGAGACGTACTTTTAAAGGTACACCGCAACGACGAAGGATGCAGCGCAACACCGCAGATGGACTTTTTACGAAGCCATCAAGTATTCTAAATTCTAAAAAGTCGGAGGATTTCAATGAGTTTAAAATTATTAAATATCGGGTTTGGAAATGTGGTTGTGTCATCAAGGGTGATAGCAATTGTTTCTCCTAGTTCGGCTCCAATGAAGAGGCTGAAAGATGAAGCAAAAAAGGATAAAAGACTTATAGATGCTTCTCAGGGAAGGAAGACCAGGTCTATTATTGTTACCGATAGTAACCATGTTATACTATCTGCGGTCCAGGCAGAAACGGTTGCGCAAAGATTCGATTCCGATGATTCAAAGACAACTTAGAACCTGAACCCACCTATTAGATTCATTCAAATGGAGAGCTTTGAAGGTCTCAAATGAACAAAGAGGGATTGTTATTTATAATATCAGCTCCATCTGGTGCTGGCAAAACATCCTTATGTAAAGAGGTTGTAAAATTATTTCCTAATTTATATCACTCAGTATCTTATACTACAAGGCTTCCTCGGCCAGGAGAGAAAGATGGTGAAGATTATCTTTTTGTCTCTAAAGATAAGTTCCAGAAGATGATAGATGATAGGAGATTTGTCGAATGGGCTGAGATTCATGGTAATAGATATGGGACAACCATAGATTCGTTAAAAGAGTACCGGCATAAGGGAATTGACATAATTCTCGATATAGATGGACAAGGGGGCAGACAACTTAAGAATGAGTATCCAGACGGCATCTATGTATTTATTCTTCCCCCTTCATGGAAGGATTTGGAAGAGAGGTTACGATTAAGGAGTACAGATAGTGATGAGGATATTGAAAAGCGGTTAAGAAATGCAAAAGAAGAACTTCAGTACATTTATCACTATGATTACATAGTGGTGAATAATGATTTAGAAGAGGCAGTATCCGCACTGAAATCAATAATAATCGCGGAGAAGTCCCGAAGAGAGAGGGTTTTGCCGTTGGTTAAGGGTCTCTTTCAACTGCCCTAAAGTTTTAATAACATGCTTTAGATAATAAAGAAGGTAAATTTAGTGTTGGTTAAAGGTGTCAATCCAAAAGATAGGCTTATTATAGCCCTGGATGTAGATAACCTTCAGGATGCTAAAAGACTGGTAGAGCAACTTCGGGATTATGCGGGGATTTTTAAAGTAGGGAAACAACTCTATACCAACACTGGGCCTGAGATTTTAGAGATAATCCACAAAAATGGGGGAAAGGTATTCTTAGACTTAAAGTTTCATGATATTCCCAATACAGTTGCCAAAGCTGGACAGGAGGCTGTAAAGCTTAAGGTGTTTATGTATAACCTTCACGCCCTGGGCGGTTTTGATATGATGAAGATGGCTGTTGATTTTACAAAGGCTAAAGCCAGGGAACTGCATATCCCAAGACCTATTATATTGGCGGTGACACTGCTTACCAGCTTGAATGAGAAGGATATTAGAGAGGTTGGGATTAACTCTTCAGTAGATGATGAAGTTCTTCGACTAGCCAAGCTTTCCAAGAAAGCAGGGGTTGACGGTGTAGTAGCTTCCCCAAGAGAAGTTAAGATAATCAGAGAAAACCTCGGTGAAGACTTTATAATTGTAACTCCTGGCATAAGACCAAAGCCTGAAGTCATTGATGACCAGAAACGTATTATGACTCCTAAAGAAGCCATACTAGCAGGTTCGGATTTTATAGTAATCGGTCGTCCCATAATTGAAGCCGTAGACCCGGTTGAGTCGGCTAAAGGGATTTTAGAGGATATGAAAGGATTGGCAGTGTAAAGGTTCTCCCCTGGGGTATAGGAAGGAGCTTTAAATATCAAGGGAAGGGAGTAAGGTTATCTATCCCTGAATCTTCAGAGAATCCACACATAATATTCATATTTTGAACCGCCTGACCTGAAGCCCCCTTAACAAGATTGTCTATTACCGATATTACTATTATCCTCTTCGTTCTTGGATCGAATTGGATGCCTATATCACAGAAATTGGTGCCTTTTACAAAGGATATATTGGGAAAGTTACCTTCGGGATATATCCTTACAAATCTCTCTTTCTGATAGAAGTCTGTGTATATCCTTATCAGCTCTGATGTCGAGATATCTTTAAGAGATTTTGAATATATAGTACTCAGTATACCTCTGCTTGTTGGTATCAAATGCGGGGTAAAAGAGATAATTATTTCTTCACCAGCAAGGAGGCTTAACTCCTGTTCCATCTCAGGGGTATGCCTGTGCTGTCCTATCTTATATGCCTTAAGCCCTTCATTAACTTCACAGAAAAGATATTCCGTTGCCACTGTCCGACCTGCCCCTGAGGTACCTGACTTAGAGTCAACAACTATACTATTTAAGTCTATCATCTTGTTCTTTAATAAAGGTGCCAATCCAAATATGACACTGGTTGGGTAACAACCAGGATTGGCAACCAGTGTTGCCTTTCTTATTTCAGCCCTGTAGAATTCAGGGAGACCATAGACGGCATCCTTCAAGAGACTTGGGGAGGTGTGTTTACAATACCACTTTTCATAAACCTCATGATTGTTAAAACGGTAATCTGCGCTCAAGTCTACTATTTTTTTTCCCTTCTCCATGAATTGGGGGACTATATCCATGGCTGCCTTATGGGGTAAGCACGAGAATACGAAATCGGAAAGATCATAGATTGCTTCTGTAGATGGGTGAATGAATTTAATATCCGTCTCTCTTGCAAAGACGGGAAAAACCTCTGATACTCTAACTCCATTAAACCTTCTCGATGTCAATGCAGTGATTTCCACACAGGGATGTCTGAGCAGAAGCCTGATCAGTTCCTGCCCAGTATATCCACTGGCACCTATTATAGCAACTCTTAGCATATTTCTTTCTCTCCAACAAAAAAAGGAAGGCCAGAGGGCCTTCCTTTTGGCGCAGCCAAACTCTATCTTTTTGAGAACTGGTATTTTGCTCTGGCTCCTTTTTGCCCGTATTTTTTTCGTTCTTTGACCCTGGAATCCCTGGTAATAAACCCAGCTTTTTTTAAGACAGGACGGAAATCAACGTTTATCTCCAATAAGGCCTTTGTGATACCGTGTCTTATTGCTCCAGCCTGACCCGAGATTCCCCCGCCATGAACATTGGCAAGGACATCATACTTCCCTGCTGTATCGGTAAAGTCAAATGGTTGTTGTATAATCATCTTCAAGATTTCACGTTTAAAGTATTCATCAAGAGATTTATCGTTAATCTTAAATTCACCACTACCTGATTTCAACCAAACCCTGGCAATGGATGTCTTTCTCTTGCCTGTTGCGTAGAACCTGTCTTCTGCCATTACAAAAACTCCTCAATTCGGTAGTCCAATAATTTACTGGAAAGTGATATGAAAGTCGCCATTTTTTTAAATAGTTAATATTTCAGGATTCTGAGCCTGGTGGGGATGTTCTTCTCCGGCGTATACCTTTAGTTTCTTAATCATATTTCTGCCAAGGCTATTCTTTGGCAGCATACCTTTGACAACCAGACTTATAAGGTCTTCGGGGTTTTTTTGTTGTAACTTTTCTGCAGTAGTTGATTTAATTCCACCAGGATATCCACTGTGGCGATAGTAAACCTTTTGTTTTAGCTTCTTGCCTGTTAGGAGAACCTTTTCTGCATTTATTACAATTACAAAATCGCCAGTATCTATATGGGGAGTATAGATAGGGTTGTGCTTGCCTCTTAATCTCACAGCGATTTGACTTGCCAATCTACCGAGTATTTTTCCATTGGCATCTATTAGGCACCACTTTCTCTCAACTTCATTCTTCTTAGCACTGAAAGTCTTCATTATATGCTCCACGCTTAAAATAATAAGTTTTATAAACTAATATATTCCCTCACTTTTGTCAAGGAAAATGTGGAGTTTTTGTTAATGCAATTTAGAAATGGGCAAAAGGGGGCTATATTATGCAATTGATTTTTTAAACTTCATGCACTATATTAAACAGTAACCACTCAGAAGCCAGAATCCAGAAGTCAGGATGAACTAATTCGTTCATCCTGAAAAATGCGGCATGGAACCCGCGTAAACATTGATACTGTTCTTTGAAAACTGAAGAAAGTTGTGGATTTTAGTTGTTTTTA
>WOUX01000016.1 GCA_009773075.1 bacterium
TTTTGATCTCTCCAATGATATCAGACAACCTTATCAGGTTTTGTTTCGTAGATTCAATCTTACTCGACGCCTCTTTTTTTCTATTTTTATATTTTGTCACACCGGCTGCCTCTTCAATCAGAAATCTTCTATCCTGGGGTTTAGAATTCAAAATCATCTCAACCTTTCCCTGCTCTACCATAGAATAGGTCTTGGTACCCAGCCCCGTGTCCATAAAAAGCTCTGCTATGTCTTTGAGACGACAGGGAATCTTATTAATATAGTATTCGCTTTCTCCTGATCGAAAGAGACGTCTGGTTACCTGGATCTCGCTGAACTCATGATATTCAGGTGGGGCTATGCCGTCATCGTTTGAGAAGATCAACGAAACCTCTGCAACCCCTGTTGGTTTTATCCCCTCACTTCCGTTGAAGATGATATCTTCCATTAAAGCTCCCCTGAGCTGTTTGGCACTGAGTTCTCCCATAGCCCACCGTATGGCATCTATAACATTGCTCTTTCCACAACCATTTGGTCCAACTATAGCTGTAATACCGGGTTGAAAGGAAAGGTCTGTTTTTTCAGCAAAGGACTTGAATCCAAAAACCTTCACTTCTTTTATCTTCATACCCAAAAGCCTTCCTTCTTCAGGTAACCCCTAAACTCTTATTCCAGCCTAAGGATTAAATTACATACAGCCAGTTAATTATTAACATCTGAATTTACATACAAAAATTTTGATTAATATAGCATCGATTTTACCTTTTGTAAAGGAAAAAATACAACAAAATGTATACAGTTATATTTATACCACAATATATAGTGTTAATATTGGATTTGGGAATGTAGCCATCCAGGGTTGTTATCGACACTGTATATAGGTAGGAATATATAAGCATAAATAAAAAAGCGGACTATTTAATAAATGATAAATAGTCCGCTCTCATTTTTTGCCCTGTTAGAGATGACATCTTTAACAGAGTTTATCTGAGCTCATTTGATAAATAATAGGCTATCGTTTCCTCAAGGTTACCTCATAACCTTTCCCTTTCAACTCATCAACAACCTTGCTGGCATCTTCACTATCTACATGAATAACAAGGTCATTCTTCCCCTTTTCAGGCGGAGTAATAACATGAAGTGTTATGATCCGAAACCCGTGCTTATTGATGCAAGAAATCACTTCTTCCAGGGCTTTCCCCTCTCCTGCCTGGCTGACTTCGATCCTACTACCTGGACTACCTATACCCAACACCTTGTTTACAATCTTGTAAAAGACGTCATTGGTAGTTAATATTCCCACTACCCTACCATCCTCAAGCACTATCAAGGCGCCTACCTTGTTCTCCTGGGATAGAGATATTGCCTCCTCAACGGTCATATCAGGTTTTACTGTGATTAAATGCTTTTCCATAATCTCTTTTACGGTCGTCTTTTCAAGAAGATAACCAATTTCCCAAACGGTAAGGGATGTTGCCTTGGAAGGCGAAACACTCTCCAATCTGTGCTCGGTAACCATGCCTACCAGCTTTCCCTTGTCTACCACTGGTAACCTGCGAAATCTGTGGGCTTGCATTATCCTCTTTGCATCCGCAATAGATGTACTGCTGGGAACAGTGACAACATTCGTTGTCATAATGTCTTTTACATACATAGTTCTCCTCCTTTCGTCTTTGTTTTTTTTAAGAAATGGTTAATCAGCCGTAATAACGATAGATGGCCTCGGCGATACAACAGGGCTTTTCCTGACCTTCTACCTCAAAGGTCATCTTAATTACAATCTGAATCCCTCCCTTGATCTCTTCAATTTCAGCCACCTCGGCTTTCATACGTAATTTGCCTCCAACAGGTACAGGGGCAGGAAAACGCACCTTATTCAACCCATAATTGACCCCCATCCGCTTCTTTTTTATTTCCATAATCTGCTGAAGAAAATAAGGGGCCAAACTCATGGTTAAATATCCGTGGGCAATTGGTCCCCCATAGGGTGATTCTTTCTTGGCCCGTTCCGGGTCTACATGAATCCACTGATGGTCTCCAGTCGCCTCGGCAAATGTATTAACCCTTTCCTGCGTTACCTCAATCCAGTCAGTTACACCAATCTCCTGTCCCACCATTGTTTTCAGCTCTTCCAGATCCTCAATGATACGTTTAGCCACGGAACACCTCCTTAAAAAATCATTGGAAAAATACGAAGACATTCTCTCTATTATTTGTAAAATTGTCAACTATTAATTTTCTCTGCTTGAAAAGTAAACACTTGAAATGTTGCAGCCTTGGACCAAAAAACGGAGGTTCAATACCATGGTTCAGTTACACAAATTTTAGCCGTTTTATCTAGTAAATGACAAAAGAAAGTAGCCATTGAATATCAACTTATTTAAGCCATTCACTATAATAGGGAACATGGTATACACTATTCATATCCTTGGGGGGGTATTGGTTTGGATCAAAGGCACACCCTGGTCCAACTGGTTTTTCCATAATCTGAAGATTTTCTCTGTTATCAATGCCTTCTTTTCAAGCATTTCCTGCTTTGACTTACTGTGTACAATGCCTGCTCCTGCCCCTTTGTGTCCATCACCTATGTTCAGTGTTCTCATGATTTCTCCTACATCTTTACCATGAGCAGTGGATTTTAAGGCTATACTTAACGACATCGAAAAGCTGAGATCATTTTTCTTTGTATTTCTTTCAAAAAGGTTTGATATTTGAAGTACAGCCAATGCATCAGGGTAAATAAGATAGGCAAGATTCTTTATAAGTGAGTGCCTTCTGCTGTATTTTGTAAGATCAAGCAGAACAATCTCACAATCTTGATCAGTTGGCATAAAGGTTGAACTCTCCTTTATTATCCTCAGCATACCTTCCTCTTCTCTTTTATACTTCTCGAACCTCTCCCTTACCTTCGGTGTATTGGCAACCTCTTCAATTGACCTCTCTGTAAGAAGAAAGAGTATCGCCCTCATGTACGAGTCCATTGCATGCCTTGATGACTCTTTTATATTCAATGAGTTATCAATTATCTTTCCTGGTGACTCCTTTCTCCAATCCTCTATTGAGCTGTATCCAAAGCT
Organism: bacterium; assembly: GCA_009773075.1. Classification (GTDB taxonomy): domain Bacteria; phylum Desulfobacterota; class UBA8473; order UBA8473; family UBA8473; genus UBA8473. The sequence continues at coordinate 3,057 of WOUX01000016.1, forward strand.
ATCAATGATGTCAGCTTCCTTTACAGCATCCTCTATGAATTCAGGGAGGCTTGTCCTTTCTGAAAAATACTCGAATACTATTCTTGCACAGCTTTTTGATACACCAGCTCTCCCTCTTATAGTTGCCGGATCAATCTTCCTGTGATGGAGTTCCTGAAGGTTACCCTCATGATGATCGAACCAGAGACCACAGCACAGTGGGTAAGGAAGATCGCAGACAATATCATTTTCAGATATTGGAATAAGGGATTTTGTTATAGTTGATGGTCCTGCAAAATATATCTTTCTTACACCCAGGGCAACTGAACATATTGCTCCACTTACAATACCATCAAAATCACTGTGAGTTATTATTTTTTCATACACAGAATTCAAGCTCATTAGTCACTTTCTTGATAGGGCACCTACCGGACATGCCTCTACACACTTTAAACAGGAATTACATTTAGCCTTGGCAAGGGGTCTGTTTTGGAAGGTTCCTACTTTGGTTATAAAACCTCGGAAATTAAAGTCCAGGATCGCCTCTTTGACAATTTCATTACAGATATAGACACAGAGACCGCACAATACACATAGATTGGGGTTATAGGTAAAGAGAGAATGACTATCGTCTACTGGCAAGTCGGGGAGGATTTGGGGCAGCTTCTTAGGTTTGAGTTTAAACCCCATCTCACGGGAGATGTCTTGAAGGGCACACTTCTTGTTAGCCGGGCACTCCCTGCATATTATCGGGTGTCTAGACATGATCAATTCGAATGCCATTCGTACCAATCGCAATACAGATGCTGTCCTTGTATTTACGATCATACCATCGGTTACTTCTTCAGTGCAACTCGCCACGGGCTCTTTTTTCCCTTCTACTTCAACAAAGCAGAGTCTACAGCCTCCAAAGGGCAGAGAATTTTCTCCGGCAGAACAAAGATGAGGAATGAATATGCCATTTTCCAGGGCAGCCCATAGCACCTTTTTCCCCTTTTCCGCCACTATCTCTTTCCCGTTAATCGTTAAAGACAGAGTTTCCACATTTCTTCCTTGTCCATTCTGCAGGGACGGACGTTCACCCCTAATTTGATCGATTATCATCCCGAGGTTCAGATTCAGGAAGTTGAGATATAGGTGATATCTTTATTACTGCATCATATTGGGCAGGACAGGCATCCATACAGTTCGCACACTTAACGCATTTCTCCTGATCTATAGCCTTCAGGCGATCTCTTCTGGTATAGATAGCCTCTGTTGGACAACTGCCAACACAGGCATCACACGCCCGCTGGCATTTTTCAGGTATAATGTAATACGCAATAAGATCCTTACACTCCAGTGAAGGACATCTTTTATCTAAGATGTGGGCCTCGTATTCTTCCCTGAAATAACACAGGGTTGTAAGGATGGGATTAGGGGCGGTCTTCCCCAGGTTACAGAGAGAACCCTGTTTAACGGTTTCAGCCAATTCCTCAAGCAGATCCAGGTCTTCCATAATGCCTGCTCCTTGTGTGATGTCAGCGAGGATATTCAGCATATGCTTGGTTCCAATTCGGCAGAAGGTACACTTGCCACAGGACTCCTTCTGTGTAAATTCTAAAAAGTACCGAGCAGTCTCCACAGCACAGTTGTCTTCATCCAGGACCACCATCCCACCGGAACCCATAATCGCTCCTGTCTCAACTATCGTGTCAAAGCATACGGGTGTGTCCAGAAGTGATTCCGGAAGGCACCCCCCTGACGGCCCACCTATTTGAACTGCTTTAAATTGCTTCTTAATGGTCTTTGGGAGTTCCCCTGCAACGTTTGAAACCTTTATTATGGGAGGAACTCCACCCCCAATATCAAATATGATTTCTCTTAAGGTAGTTCCAAAGGGAATTTCCACCAAACCCGCATTTTTTATCTTACCGGCCAGGGCAAAGACGGCTGTGCCCATACATCCTTCCATACCCACAGAGGAGACCTTTTCATTTCCATAGACGAGTATTTTGGGGATAGAGGCAAGGGTTTTGACATTGTTTATCAGGGTAGGTTTCCCCCAGAGTCCTCTATTTGCCGGATAAGGGGGCCTGGGGTTAGGCATACCCCTTTTCCCCTCTATGGATGCTATCAAAGCCGTTTCTTCACCACAAACGAATGCCCCTGCACCCTGGTTTATCTTGATATCAAAGCTGATTTTGCTGTCCAGGATATTCTTCCCCAAAAGCCCCAGTTCTCTTGCCTGATAGACCGCCGTTGTTAATACGGATACTGCTTGTGGATACTCTTTTCTAACGTATATGTAACCAGACTCAGCCCCGATTGCATAACCTGCTATAATCATTCCTTCGATAATGGAATGAGGATCGCTTTCCAGGATTGTCCTGTCCATAAAGGCACCAGGGTCCCCTTCATCAGCATTGCATATAAGATACTTCGGGAATTCAGGGGCATCTCGGCATATATCCCACTTTTTCCAGGTGTCAAAACCCGCGCCTCCCAGTCCCCTTAAACCTGCTTTTTTTATCTCTTCTATTATCTCTAAGGGTTCTATTTTCAGAGCACAAGTTAACCCTTCATATCCACTTACTGCTATGTAATGATTAATATCCTCTGGGTCTATACAGCCGCAGTTTTTCAGCAGCCATCTCCGTTCCCTGGACCACCTCGGGGTTTCGTAAACTGTGGGAACTATATCGTTTTCTTCCATCGCCCCTAAAGCCCATTCAAGGGCAGGATCCTCTTCGTTGAAAAATCTCCTTATGAGTATTTGGGCTCGGTTAGGGGTGAGGTAACCATACATTATGGGAGGCCATCCCGGTTTGGAAACAACAGCCATGGGTTCAGCATAGCAGTGCCCGTGGCATCCAACTTGAACTATTCTGGCCTCGATATTGAGGGTCTTTAAAATGTCTTCAAAAGAAGAAAGCACTTCGAGAGAACCGGCTGACCTTCCGCATGTAGCTGTCCCCACATAGATAGTTATCCCTTTTTTTCCATCCATGCCTGGAAAATCTTTTAATGCGTTTTTTTTAAGTTCTTCGAACCGTTCCCTGACTGCCTTTCCCATCATCAGATTCTTCACCATCTTCTTTTGTGCTGGATCCAGATTCTTCCTTTCTTTTCTTTTCGGCTTCTTTTCCCAATTGATATTTTAGAAGGATACCATCCACTTTAGTAGGATCCATTTGACCACGCACCTCTTTATTAATAACTGTTACAGGTGCCAAGACACAGCATCCCACACAATTCACCCTTTCCAGGCTGAATTCCCGATCTTCTGTTACTTCTCCTTCCTTTATTTCCAAACGTCTTTCCCACGATTCCAGAACGATGTTACCCCGTTTTACATGGCATGCTGTACCCATACATACCTGGATATGATTCTTCCCCGGTGGGGTAAAACGAAATTGGTTGTAAAATGTAGCCACTCCATAAATGGTTGTTTCTGAGATATTCAGATACCTGGCTACTTCTATCATACCTTCTTCTGGAAGATAACCAAGGTGGTCCTGAATTGAGAGGAGCATGGCAATCATATTCTTATCTCCTTCCCAGTTCTTGAGAGTCTCATTGACTATCTTCAATTCATCTTTAGAATCTGGTTCCCTTTCATTCTTCATAAAGTTCCTCTTTGAATCCTCTTGCTTTTTTGGGGATTATCTTCGAGGGTTCCCAAATGGTAAGTAATGGAGGATTACTTATTATGGGGTATAGAATGGAAAAAGACATCCTAAATATAAAACGCTTGACAATATATGGTAAAAATGCCTATCGGTCAAGGGGAAAAAGTCTGTAGGCATCTATGAATCTATCGATACTGGCTTGTATGATTACCTCTGCCCTGTGCAATTCATCGGCTGAATTGAACTCGGAACCCAGACTGACCAAAATCTTGTCAAAGGACGATCCCTTGATTCCAAGTTTTTTTTGATATTCTATCTTGGCTATATGATATTCTGCATATGAGAAACAGTATTTACCAAAACGTTTTTTCTTACTCCTGAATTCCCATTCTTCCTTTAATCTAAAATAATCTGAGATAATTCCTTTTAAATCAGGTCTTTTTATCCTTTCAGGATTTATGGTTTCACCAAGGGTATTATTTATAATCCTGAAATATTCCTTTACGAAGTCGATGTCGGTAATGACCAGACCATAGAGGTACCAGTCATCCGATCCATAGATAACGGCTTTTTTTTCTGATTCTGTGAGGTAGGTATAACTGGGGCATTGGTGAGAGGCGCATAGTTCCTTGCCATAGAAGGAGTTGCCCCGAAGGTCTTCCCCATTGTTCACCATGGGATGGAGAAGACAACCTATTCTTTCCCGCTTTTCATCTACAAAACCCAGAAATTCACAGTTATAGATGGTCTCAAATAGCTTTGATTGAGGAAACAGTTCCGAAACCTTTTCCCTGTAAGTATCAAATGATTCGGAACTCTGTACCAAAGATTGGAAAAACTCGGTCTTCTTATGGAGTAAGGGTTCCAGCGTGTCCCTTGAATGATCATTCCAGTTATATAGCCCACAGCAAGCACCGCATGACTTTCCGCAGTCGGGTTGACAAAGGTGAGGCGAATTCATAGACAAGGATATAAGACCTTCAGTCGTATGTCTCGATCGGGTCCAGATGTATATGAACAGTCACCTCTTTAACACCTGGAATGGCTTTAACAACCCCCTCTATATCTTGAATTAATTTTTCCTCTTGGGATAGTCGAGCGCTGGTTGTTACTGATACCTTTCCACTATCAGAATAGACTTCGACATCGGGTTTCAGGTCTATCAGGGTAGCTTTAACCTCAGAAGCAAGTAAAAGATCATCCATTGCCTTTTGGGACTCAGGTATCGTCTGAAAATCCTTCAACCCCACAGTATGGCATATGATGTCTACTGCATCATCCACAGTGATTTTTCTGATATGGAGAACCATATCATAGAGACCAGGGTCCCAGGTATCGATCCCATAGAGGGATATACTCCATTTTCTTCGTTGTTCGTCAATCTTTTTTAGAAACTGCAATGCCTTTTTTCTAGAAACCCTGTCCCGGTCCATCACCAGTCTGATACGATCCTCCAGATCGGCAATGATCCTAACTTTGAGCACATGGGATACACCTTTGACGAAGAAGTGACCAGCAAGACCATGATAGACTATGTTATCTTTCTGTAAATGTCTTAACAAAGCCGATTGGACATAAGCGATATATCTCTCCTTTCCATAGGTGAAGCGATCCAAAAAGGAAGGAGCGTCCTGGATGGCATGGTTAAGCTTTGTCTCAGGAACATTGAATTCTTCCGATGCCTCAAGAAGGACGTCTCTAGCGATACACTCGTAGCCAAGCTTTTTAGCCACCTTCTCTGCCACTTCTTTCCCCATACTATATGAGCCCCTTGAAATTGTAATAATAGACATAACTCTTCTCCTTATTCTTAATAAAGGTTGATAAAAAACCAATTTCGAGAGACAAAATTATACTAGAGAAAAACTCTAAGATCAAGAAGGATTCTAAAAATAAATATCAAAGGGAATACTATGTACTCTCTTATCCCTAAAGTTTTTGAATAGCTGTAAGAATCAATACTTCTTGCTCTATGCTTTTTCAGGCTGAGCCAACTAGTTCCCTGATCTCTTGATCAGTTAAAAAGCGGTATTTTCCAGGTGTCAGTTCTCCTAATTCTAAAGGGCCAAATCTTATTCTACGTAATTGATAAATCGAATGCCCTATGCCTTCAAACATTCTCTTAATCTGTCTTTTTTTCCCTTCGTGGATACTGATCTCCCACCAACTTTTATCCTTTATCTTTTTTATGAATTTCAATTTAGCAGGTGCGGTAAACCCATCGTCTAGTTCAATTCCAGATTCAAGTTTATTGATTTCACTGTAGGTTAACATACCATGCATCTCAACCAAATATGTCTTTAGTACCTTATTCCTAGGATGGATCAACCTTTGAGTTACGTCACCATCGTTAGTAAAGAGGAGTAGACCTTCGGTATTATAGTCCAATCTTCCAACGGGAAAAACCCTTGATTTTATATCTTTTAAGAGGTCTGTAACTATGGGTCTTTTTTGAGGATCCTTTAGCGTTGTAACATATCCTTTGGGTTTGTTCAGCACTACATAAACCTTTGGTTCCAGATTGGTTATAGGCTTGCCATTAACTTCGATGCTGTCTTCAGCGGGATCGGCCTTACTACCTAGCTCAGTTACGACTATTCCATTAACTCTTACCATGCCGTCTCTAATAAGATTTTCTGCCTGTCGGCGCGATGCTAGGCCGGCTTTTGCAATAATCTTTTGAAGCCGCTCTTTCATATCTTCCTTTGATTTATAATTCCTCAACTTCTTGTAAAGTTGGAAGGCTTGACAGATCTTTTAGTGCGAATACTTCCAGAAACCTTTTAGATGTCCCATAGATCAGAGGCCTCCCCGGAACCTCCTTTTTCCCTAAAATTCTGATTAATTTCTTATCCGCAAGGGATCTCAAAATCCCTCCCACATCAACACCCCTGATATATTCAATTTCAGAACGAGTAACTGGCTGTTTATATGCAATAATGGCGAGGGTTTCCAGGGCTGCTTGACTTAGTTTTAGCGGTATCCCTTTCTTCAATTGCCTAACCCACTCTGAACATTCTGGCTTGGTTCGGAATTGATATCCGCCAGCAACTTCTTTTAAGGAAAAGCCTCTGTCCATTGTTTGGTATTCTTCCATCAGTTCCGCTATCAAGCCCCTCAGGGCTTTCCTGTCTGGGCTGTCAATGATTTCCTGGATTTTGTTAATGGGAATAGGGGCATCAGAGGCAAATATTAAACTCTCTATAATAGATTTTATCTGTTTTTTATCCATGTTATTTATATGTTGGGCAGTCAGGCATCAAGTCCTTTTGCAAGTTCTAGATTTGACGCCCTTGTAAATAGTCAAAGTCTAGATGGATTCGTAAAAAGCTCCAGATGCAAGGCGCGCAAATCACGAGGAGTGAAGCGTACTTATAGTTACGCTGCAACGACGAGGGATGCAGCGCAAGTGAAGCGTACTTATAGTTACGCTGCAACGACGAGGGATGCAGCGCAACGCCGCAGATGGACTTTTTACGAATCCATCAGATTTATAGGACAGATTCTAATGGTTCCAAAGGGTGTTGCCTGTATAACCCTTACTACCTTAAGCCTTATGAGCTCAAGCAAGGCGAGGAAGGTAATTATTACTTCGTGTTTGTCCCCGACCCCGGTGAATAGAGACTGAAAAACGATGTTTCCTGTGTGCTTCATCCTTTCAATGAGCTCTGTTATCTTCTCATTAACTGACATCTTTTCAATGGCAATATAGAAAAATTTTTCCGGAGGTTCTTCTTTTAAAACCCTTTTAAATGCCTCTATCAATTCAATAATGCTTATTTCGTTCAGGTCTTTTTCGTTTTCTTCTGAAGCCTCACCGGCTAAACCCCTGGTAAATACATCTCTATCTAAGATTTCATGGCTCATTAGTTTATTAGCGGTATCTTTGAATCTTTGATATTCGATTAACCGTCTTACCAGCTCCGCCCGTGGATCATCCTCTCCCTCAAACTCTTCTCTTTCATCTTCTGCTGGAGGCAGGAGCATCTTGGATTTGATATGCATGAGGGTTGCTGCCATTACGAGAAATTCACCGGCAATATCCAGGTTTAAGGTCTTCATGAGGTCCAGGTATTCAAGGTACTGTGCGGTTATGGATGCAATGGGTATGTCATATATGTCCACTTCATTCTTTTTAATCAGATGCAACAAGAGGTCTAAAGGCCCCTCAAATACCTGGAGTTTGACATTGTACGGCATGGTCTACTCCATTGTTCTATTTTTCGAATATTTCTAAGCTCAGCAACCGCGCACCATGAATAACCCGCATAATAATCACTCTGGATCCATCAATTCTAAAGATGGTTCTGTAATTCCC
>WOUX01000017.1 GCA_009773075.1 bacterium
GTTCCTGGCTCATGCGATTTCATACGCAAACCGCAGGTTGTTCTCTAACTGCCCAGCAACCTTACAATAATGTGGTAAGGACTGCTTTTGAAGCCCTGGCAGCAGTTTTGGGGGGTACCCAATCATTACACACCAATTCCCTGGATGAAGTACTAGCCTTACCAACTGAGGAATCAGCGACTATCGCACTACGAACCCAACAGATAATTGCCGAAGAAACAGGAGTAGCAAATACTATTGACCCTCTGGGTGGTTCTTACTTTGTTGAGTCTCTAACCAACAGAATGGAAGAAGATGCAATGGAATATATAAACAAGATTGATGAGATGGGAGGGATTATTGAAGCCATTGAAAGAGGTTATCCGCAAAATGAAATAGCCAAGGCTGCATACCATTATCAACAACAGATTGACAGGGAAGAAAAGACAATGGTCGGTGTTAACAAGTATGTGATGGAAGAGACTATTTCTATTGAGACCCTGAAAATATCGCCGGACTTAGAGAAGATACAGATAGCCAGAACAAGGGAAGTAAAGGAAAATCGACACAACGGTAAGGTGAATGCCTGTTTAGATAAGATCCGGAGTGCCTGTGAAAGAAATGGTAATGTGATGCCTCCTATACTTGATGCAGTTAAAGAATACGCCACACTGCAGGAGATCTGTGATGTGTTTAGGGAAGTCTTTGGGGTATATCGTGATCCGGGAATGTTTTAAATACGGGAGGGAAAATGGATTCTGAGGTCAAAGTGAGGATAATGATCGCGAAACCTGGACTGGACGGGCATGATCGGGGTGCAAAGATAATCGCTAGAGGGCTGAGGGATGCTGGATATGAGGTAATCTATACAGGTCTGCATCAAACCCCGGAACAGATTGTAAATGCTGCCATTCAGGAGGATGTAGATGCCATTGGGCTTAGCAGTTTAGCAGGGGCACATAAACATTTGTTCTTACAGGTAGTCAAACTGTTAGAGAAAAATGTGGCAGGTGATATAATAGTTTTTGCAGGGGGTATCATCCCCGATGAAGACATTCCTGAACTTATGGGGATCGGGATCAGGGCAATCTTCCGTCCGGGAACCAAGATTGAAGACGCCGTTAACTGGGTTAAGACCAATGTAAAACCAAGGGTAACTCCTCAGGTGGATAGGCTGTAGGCAGTTAGCCTGTAGGAGGAAATCATGCGCGACCTGAACGGATAGACTGTAGACTGTAGCCTAACAGCCCAACAGCCTACAGTCTAAACAACCTGAGGAGTAACAAACCAGGAAGATGAGAGGTCTAAGAGCACACCCCTCAGAGGGAAGCTCTAAGAAATGGTTTTAGGGTATGTTTATTACGTTTGAGGGGATAGAGGGCTGTGGTAAGACTACACAGATTAACCTGATGGGGAGTTTTCTTGATACAAAGGGGCTTCCTTATATAATTACAAGGGAACCTGGTGGTACTGAAATAGGAGAAGAAATAAGAAAGATACTATTGTCCTCTAAAAATAAAGACATGAGTCTTACCACTGAGTTATTTCTATATATAGCCAGCAGGGCTCAGCATATTAAAGAGGTGATTAAGCCGGCTCTGGCGAATAAAAAAATCGTACTCTGTGATCGCTTTAGTGATGCCACCATTGCCTATCAGGTGTATGCCAGAGGGTTTGATCTTAAGCTGGTCAAGAAATTGAATCAACTGGCCACTTACGGTTTAACCCCTGATATTACAATACTTTTTGACTGCCCGGTGGATGTTGGTCTAACGAGAGCAATGGGGAGGATACGTTCAGAAACAAATCAGGCAAAAGAGGATAGATTTGAAAGAGAGGATAGAAACTTCCACGAAAAAGTCAGAGAAGGATATTTGAAGGTTGCTAAGAAAAAAAATGAAAGGATTATAGTTATTGGTGGAACCAAAGACAGAGATATAATACACCAAGAGATCTGTAATACCGTATTTCCAAAAATAATTGCAGAAAGATAGAAGGATGTCGTTTAAAGACGTACTTGGACAGGATAGACAGATTGAGATAATAAAGAGGGCAATAGAGAATAATCGGATACCCCATGCCTACCTTTTTCTTGGAGAAGAAGGTGTAGGGAAAAGACGTACTGCATTAACGCTGGCCAAAGCACTAAACTGCTGGGCTGAACCTGCTGATTCCTGTGATGAATGCGGGTCATGCAGAAAGATTATAAATGGAAACCATCCTGATGTTACTGTTGTTGAGCCAGAGGGAAACTCAATAAAGATCAACCAGATTAGAGAAATACAGAGGGTTCTCAAATATAAACCATATGAAGGTAAAAAAAAGGTATGTATAATACCAAATGCCGAAAAGATGAATCTGGCAGCAGCAAATTCCATTCTTAAGACTCTGGAGGAACCATCCCCTGATATAGTACTTATATTGATAACCACCAGTCCCCATCTGGTATTATCAACTATTAATTCCAGGTGTCAAAAGCTTAAATTTCAGCCACTGACAAATGATTTAATCTCCAAAATAATCAAAGAGAAACTGGGGAAAGATGAAGATGCCTCTTTAAAGATAGCATCTTTAGCAAGCGGAAGTCTGAATAGGGCATATGAACTGTCTGAAGGGACTACCCTGGAGTATAGAAATAGACTTATCGAAAAGATTAGTGCCCTTTCCCCCAATAACATCAATGAGACCTTTGAGTTTGCAGAAGAAATGTCAAAGGAAAGAGAAGAACTTGTTGGCACCCTTCAATTTCTAAAGGCTTGGTTTAGAGATATTTTAATCTTTAAAGAGAACTGTCCATTGGGTCGGTTGATAAATATTGATTTTCTAGAAGAGATAAAAAGACTTTCGGGAAGGTTTACTACAACGGATTTATTGGGGAAATTGAGGATAATAAATGACGCAGAATTGGCATTACTGCGAAATTCCAATAAGCGTCTAACACTGGAAGTGATGTTAGGGGAACTCTGTCAATAAGAGGTCACTCCAATTCAGATATTAAGACTATAGACCTCAGACCTCAGACATCAGACTGAAGAGGGGGAAATAGCCAGGGATTACACAATTGGAGAGTCTAGTGTCTAACGTCTGAAGTCTGGTGTCTGAATTGCACTAACAGTATGAGAGTGAGATGCGGGGGATAAATGAAGGTTGCAGGGGTAAAATTTAGAGATAACGGCAAAGTTTATGATTTTGATGCAGGGGAGTTGAACCTTCAGGTTAATAGTCGAGTAGTTGTGGGAACAGAGAAGGGTATTGGGATAGGGACTGTTGTTAAGATGACAATTATAGAAGATATCAGTTTATTAGATAAGTCGCTTAAAAAGATACTTAGAAAAGCTGACGAAAACGATTTAAACGCTGAAATAATGAATCAGGAAAGAGAGAAAGAAATACATAAAATATGTCTGGACGAGATAAAGAACTGTAACCTGCCAATGAAGCTGGTAGAAGTGGAATGTTTATTTGATGGTTCTAAGATTGTCTTTTACTTTACTTCCGAAAGCAGGGTGGATTTCCGAGAATTAGTAAAGAGGCTTGCCCAGAGACTCCACACAAAAATTGAGATGCGTCAGATAGGGGTGAGAAATGAGACAAAGATGGTAGGAGGTATAGGGAATTGTGGAAGGGAATTTTGTTGTTCAACCTTTTTGAAAGGTTTTGAACCAGTATCCATTAAAATTGCAAAAGACCAAAATCTGGCTTTAAACCCGGCAAAAATCTCTGGTGTCTGTGGAAGATTGATGTGTTGTTTGGCTTTTGAACACGAAACCTATCTTGAACTTAAAAAAGACATGCCGAAGTTCGGTCAGACGGTATTAACTCTTCAGGGGAAAGGAAGGGTTGTAGAGCAAAATATAATCGAACAGAAGGTTATTGTTGAACTGGAGGACGGGAAAGAGGTAAAGGTTTCTATCAGTGAAATCAAAGAAGAGGGAGCCTTAAGAAAACACAAGAAAAAACGTCAAATGGATATATAGATGAACATAAAAAATCTCTTTGGAGATTGCTCAGGAGATCGAATTTGAGAAAACATTTGAAATTAAATGGCTTTAAAATTAGCTTGTTTATCACTGTGATGGTAATTACTGTTTATTTTATAGGAGTTCCCTTTTTGGATTTAATGGAACTCAAAGCCTTGGATTTACGGTTTATTTCTCGTGGTTCGGTTAAGCCAGGAAGTGAAGTAGTAATTGCAGCCATAGATGAAAAAAGTTTGGATGAGTTGGGAAGGTGGCCATGGTCTCGAAAAAAGATCGCAAGGCTGATTGATACCTTGACCAGATATGAGGTCAGGAGTATAGGTTTTGATATAGTATTTGCTGAACCGGATGAGAATTCTGATTTAGCAGGGGCAGCTTTTTTTAAGAAAAAGGTTGAAGAATTGAGGATAACCGATCGGGAATTAATGGAATATATATCCACGGCTGAAAGAGAAGCTGACAATGATGAGATACTTGCAAAGGCCATAAAGAGATCAAATAGAGCAATTCTAGGGTACTTTTTCCATACATCAAAAAAAGGGCTTGAGCACCTGAAAGAAAAAGGGATGGATATGGAATTCAAGAACATATTACCATCTAAGTATCCTTCTGTCAGGCATCAATCCAATGAAGCTAAAAAGGTCTCCTTAACAGAGGCATATTCAGTGGAGAGCAACCTTAAAAAGCTCTCCGTTGCTGCCAAAGGAAGTGGTTATTTCAACATGTTTCCAGACAGGGATGGAACTGTCCGTTGGTGTCCTTTAGTGGTCCAATACAAAGATCAATTCTTTCCTCCCTTATCCTTGATGGTTCTACACCATTATCTAGACTCTCCACTCTTATCGGTGAATATTGCAGACTATGGTATAGATGGGGTCCAGCTTGGCAGGGTTACGATCCCTACTGATGAGAAGGGGAGAATGCTTATTAACTATGCCGGTCAACAAAAGACTTTTCCCCATTATTCTATTGCAGATATTCTAGGTGATCGTATTCCTGCCTCTGCCTTGAAGGACAAGATTGTACTTGTAGGAGCAACCGCTACAGGAATCTATGATATGAGGGTTACCCCATTTAGCAGTGTATATCCTGGTATAGAAATCCACGCCAACATTATCGACAATATACTTCGTGAACATTTCCTGATGCGTCCAGAATGGACTGTTGTTGTGGATATATTATTTATTTTGGGATTGGGACTGCTTCTGGGTTTTATATTACCTAAATTGAAGGCTGTCTGGGGCGCACTTACTGCTGTCCTTTTCTTTTTTGGTTTCTTCATGCTGAACAGATATCTGTTCGTGGACAAAGGGGTGTGGATAAATATTGTATACCCTTTCTTGACTCTCCTCCTGGTTTATATTGGGGTTACAATATTTCGTTATATGACAGAGGAGCGAGAAAAGAAGAAGATAAAAGGGGCGTTTCACTACTATCTCACTGCTTCTGTGATTAATGAGATGCTAAAGAATCCAGAAAAGCTAAAACTTGGGGGAGAAAAAAAGGATCTTACGGTTTTATTTTCTGATATAAGGGGTTTTACCACAATCTCAGAAGGGCTATCTCCAGAGATGCTCGTTAAACTGCTAAATGAATATCTGACTGTCATGACAGACATAGTCTTTAAATATGATGGTCTCCTGGATAAATACATGGGAGATGCCATTATGGCGGTTTATGGGGCTCCGTTGGATCAAGAAGACCATGCCGAAAGGGCATGCTATACAGCCCTGGATATGATGGATGGGCTTAAAGTTCTCCAAGAAAAATGGGAAGCCGAGGGAACACCTAGATTCAATATAGGTATAGGCGTAAACTCCGGGCCAATGGTGGTTGGAAACATGGGCTCACAGAGAAGATTTGACTACACAGTAATGGGAGATAGCGTCAATCTCAGTTCCCGATTAGAGGGTGCTAACAAGCAATACAGTACAAATATAATAATTGGTGAAGTAACCTATGAAAAAGTCAGGGATAAGTTTCTCTGTAGAGAACTGGACTCTGTGAGGGTTAAGGGAAAGGATTTGCCAGTTAAGATATATGAATTGGTTGGAAGGAACGAGGTGTCTGATGAGGTTAAAAACGTCCTTTACCTATTTCACCAGGGTCTTGAAGAATACAAGGGAAGGAAATGGCAAGAAGCCATTGAGACCTTTAATAAGGTTTTGGACATAAAGCCAGATGATTATCCATCGAAACTCTACGTGGAAAGAAGCAAAGATCTGATGGAAGCTCCACCACCTGAAGATTGGGATGGGGTATTTACAATGAAGACTAAATAACTTATTAATTATCTCTTTACTTTTTGTTGAAATAATGGTAATAAGATTTTCACCATATACAATCACCATTAATATTAAAGAAAAAGCGGGGGCTAATTTTTAATGCTTACCTTGATTATAACGATACATATAATCGTGTGCATTGCACTGATTATGATTGTACTCTTGCAAACCGGAAAGGGCGCAGAGATGGGAGCCGCTTTTGGAGGTTCTAGCTCAACTATTTTTGGTAGTAGTGGACCTGGCAGTTTTCTTGAAAAATTAACAGCCGCTGCCGCCATTATTTTTATGTTAACTTCTCTTTCTCTGGCGTATTTTTCTTCTCAACGACCAGCTTCGTCGATTATGCAAGAGGGGTCTACACCGGCTAAACAAAATATTCCAAAATCCCCTGATTCTCCAAAGAACAAATAACAGGAACAACACACCTGCTAATTATGTGCCGAAGTGGTGGAATTTGGTAGACACGCCATCTTGAGGGGGTGGTGGGCAATCCCCGTGCGGGTTCGAGTCCCGCCTTCGGCACCATATAATTTTTAATAATTATCAATAAATCAATAACTTATCTTCCTTTATTCCCCGCCAGGTGTGTATAGGGTGCGTTTAGGTGAAAATCGTCCAGCTTATTGACCGCCTCTCTGTTTGCTCCAGGAATCCAAGCCTTTAAGAAATGTAGAATAGCCTTATTTGCCACAGCATTTTTTATATTTTTCCCCGCTTCCACATGGGCAGGGCTCATTGCGTCCAACTTTTTTTTCGGCTATCTTTGTTTTTGGTGGATTCAATAATATTTCTAAATCGGTAATATCCTCTGGTTTATCTGGTTCCAATCCAATTGTATATTTCCAACTGTTTTTTTTAAATATTGATGCTACTTCTTCCAATCTTTCTTCTGTTTGTACATTAACAACAGCGGGCTTCTTTTCCGTGCCTAATTTTGCCTTTTTTTTACCATTAAATTTTTTTTCCATCTCCTCACCATTAAAAATATTATAGGATTTATCTACCGCATAACAGGGCTGAAGAAAAACCCATTAATGAATAAATATGTGCTTTCTAACTTGTCGTTTATATTCAATATTATTTTTATAAAAATTCTTGACATTATTTGCCTATCAATATATCAAAATAACAAATGAAAAAGCAAGAAATTTAGGTAGTCTGAAGGTCTTAAGAGCTGTGTTTTCCTTAGGTTACTGCCTGCGACGTAGGACAATTTAAGAAGACTTCAGTTAAGAAAAATCTTGACTTTCTCACCGCTTCAAAATAAATATAAGGCAAATAAATCAAAAATGGAGGTGGAGTTATGGGAGTACCGACTCATGCGGAATGGAGGAAAGTGGAAGGTTATGATTACGATGACCTGATTTATGAGAAAAAATATTTCGGAACAGGGGGAGTTGCCAGGATGACGATTAATCGTCCTGATAAACTCAACTCCTTCACCGGGGCGACGATTCGTCATATGTGGGAATGCGTTTACGACATAAATGCTGATCCGTCTATAGGGGTTGTGATCCTGACCGGAATGGGTGATAAGGCATTCTGTACCGGCGGCGACGTCGGCGTCGAGGCTGAAGGCGAGTTGGAGGACGCTATATTCATAAGCTGCAATAGCCTTCTCGTGGCCTGCAAGAAACCGATCATTGCTGTTGTTAAGGGATGGTGTGTAGGTGGTGGCAACCATATGGCATACTGCTGCGATTTTACAATCGCTGCAGACAACGCTAGATTTGCCCAGAACGGTCCCCGTGTTGGTAGTCCTGCAAGCGGTTGGCCTATTCAATACGCGATCAGGGTGCTTGGAGCGAAGAAGGCAAGAGAGATGTGGATGCTCTGCAGGAGATACGGTGCGCAAGAAGCCGTGGAAATGGGTCTGGCCAACGTGGTCGTCCCTTTGGATAAGGTTGACGATGAGGTAGACAAATGGTGCAGTGAAATACTGGAGAAGAGCCCCACATGTATCCAGGTGCTCAAGGCCTCTTTTGACGAAGAGTTCAACTACATGAGATGGGATGTGCCGATGGCGTTGCAAAGAAAAATCTTCCCGTCTTTTATGCGGAGTGAGGAACAACAAGAAGCGCAGAAAGCCTTTTTCGAGAAGAGAGAGCCCCAATTCTTGAGGTTTAGAGAAAAGGATTACGAAGAATACTTGCGGACAAGAACAAAAGTAATAGTGAAGTAGGCGATGCCTCTTCCCTTCACCAAATCCCTCCCTTAGAAAATAGGGCTGTAACCCTTGTAGTTAGTGTTTCTTTCTTCAAGGAACGATAAAAGGGATCAAGACGGAGAAGTGCCCCTTGTTTGAGCGGCATGGGGGGGTTGGGTGAGGAGGAGAGAGAATGCTTACGATATAGATAGAGGGGATAAGGTATGGATTTTCAACTCAGTAGCGAGCACCTAAGTTTGAAGGAAAGTGTTGCTTCCTTCGTCAAAAAGGACCATTCATTTGATCGTTTGAGAGACCTGCGTAATGATCCGTTGGGATATTCCAAAGAGGTATGGAAAAAGATGGCCGAACTGGGGTGGATGGGGCTCATATACCCCGAAGAATATGGTGGGCTTGAACTGGATTTTGCTTTTGTAATGGTGTTGTTGGAGGAATTCGGCAGAGGACTTCTACCGGAACCCTGGATATCAAATGTATTGCTCGGGGGAAACCTTGTACTGATGGGCGGTTCCGAATCCCAAAAGCATGAGGTACTACCCGGGGTGGTTTCCGGTGACTTGATGATAACCGCCGCATATCTGGAAAATGATGGACGATACGATATCAATTTCTGTGCAACCTCAGCCGAGCAAAGAGGCGATGCATATTTCATTTCGGGCAAGAAAATATTTGTGCTCGACGGCCTCTCCGCTGACAGGTTCGTGATCACAACCCGCACGTCGGGGTCTGTGGCAGATAGAGACGGCATCACCCTTTTTATGGTTTCCTCCCAGGAGGATGGAGTTAAGCTTACGCCGCTGAAGACCATGGATGGACGTAACGCATGTATCCTGGAATTAAAGGACGTCTCAGTCCCTGGGAGCAATGTCATCGGTGAAGTGGGCCGAGGATATCCTCTGTTATCTGAGGCTATTGATCAGGCCACCGCAGGCCTTTGTGCGGAGATGGTCGGGGGGATGCAGGCCAGTCTCGATTTGACGGTTGCGTATCTTTCCGAGAGAACGCAGTTCGGGAAGCCGATCGGGACATTCCAGACGCCTCAGCACAAGGCTGCGGACATGTTTATCCAGAAGGAATTGGCTGTTTCTTCCGTATATTATGCCATCGCATCCATAGATGAAAAGACCGACGAGAGGACCTTGGCCGTATCCATAGCAAAGGCAAAGTGTTCTTCCGCCTATATGGAGATAACCAAGGCGGCCGTTCAACTGTTTGGAGGGATCGGATTCACGAATGAAGGGGATATCGGTTTTTTCCTCAAGCGGGCAAAGGTATCTGAAATCCTTTTTGGAGATACCGATTACCATCTCGATCGGTATACAAGACTGAGCGGTTATTAGAGGAGGGTTAAAAAGATGAAAGTTTCCTATTCGAGTGATGAAGAAAGATTCAGGGAGGAAGTGAGGAAATGGTTTGAAGATAATACCCCTTCTGATGTTAAGGACCAAACGCTTGGAGGAAGCACCCTTGAACATGGTCTGATGTTT
>WOUX01000018.1 GCA_009773075.1 bacterium
TTCTGTTAAATTATTTTCTTATGGTGCCGAAGCGGGGACTTGAACCCCGATGGAGAACTCTCCACTAGACCCTGAACCTAGCGCGTCTACCAGTTCCGCCACTTCGGCACATAAGGTATCTTACCAACAAACGCAGTGAAAAGTGAGAAACATTAATTGGTTGCAAAATCCGTACTTTTAACTTATACTTTGTGTTCTTAGAATTGTCAAGCTGAATTCGGAAGGAAAGAACTGAATGGAAATCATACGAGGAACCGCAAATTTAAAGAAAAAATTTAATACACCGGTTATAACCATAGGAAATTTTGATGGCATTCACCTGGGACACCAAAAGATATTTAAGGATGTAAAACGAAGAAGCTCTGAATTGAAAGGAGATTCAATAGTCTATACTTTTGAACCCCATCCTTTAAATATCCTGTTTCCCCATAAGAAGGTCCCCTTAATTACCTCCTTTTCAGAAAAGATAAAGTTAATAGAAGAATCGGGGATTGACTTTGTAATTTGTGAAGATTTTACTCCTGAATATGCCAACCTATCACCAAGACAATTTGTGAAGGATATTCTTCTGGATAAGATTGGGGTCAAGGCTGTCTTTGTCGGTCATGATTATGCCTTTGGCAAAGGAAGAAAAGGGAATATTGATACATTAAAACAGTTGGGCGAAGAATTAGTTTTTGAAGTACACGTTGTAGATGCCGTCAAAGTGGATGCCATCCTCGTCAGCAGCACAAAAATTAGAGATACCATCCAAAAGGGAGATGTAAAAAAGGTTGCCAGCTTCCTTGGAAGAAGCTATTCAATCTCAGGGAAGGTAGGAAGGGGTAGAGACAGAGGGAAGGGACTGGGTTTTCCTACGGCAAATCTCAAATCAGTTGAAGAAATCTACCCTAAACCGGGAATATATGTAGTTCATGTGTCTTATAGAGATCATCCTTATCAGGGGGTTGTAAATATCGGCTTTAACCCCACCTTTGCAGATCATACCCTTTCTATCGAAGTCCATATCCTGGATTTTAATAAAGATATATATGATGAAGATATCAAGATATCCTTTGTGGAAAGGCTGAGAAACGAAAAAGCCTTCGATAGTCCTGAAACACTTGTCGAGCAGATAAAGAAGGATGTGGAAATGGCAAGAGAGATATTAAAGGTTGATCTCAATCCTTAATCTTCTCAGGATGTGAATAGATAGTGAAATTGCCTCCCCGAACATAGCCTACAGCCGTTATACCCATCTCTTTAGCCATGGAAACAGCCAGATTAGTTGAGGCAGAACGGGAGAGCAAGATCGGTATACCCATCTTTCCTGTCTTGATTAGAATTTCGGAGGTAACCCTGCCGGTGGTAAGAAGTATCTTATCATCCAGGTTTATACTCTTTAACAGGCACTCGCCATTTATCTTGTCAACAGCGTTATGCCTACCTATATCCTCTCTAAAGATAAGGACTCTGTCAGGTGTAGCCAGCGCAGAGCTGTGAACTCCTCCAGTAGATTTATACAGGTCCGAAAGACTTTGGAGTTTCTTCATTAGACTCAGCACCTGTTTGGCAGATATTGTCAGTTGGGAGTTGATCTTCTTACAATGGATGGAATCCATAACACTGTAAAAACTGCTTCCCTTACCACACCCTGATGTGATAGTCCTTTTCATAAAAAGCTTTTCAGAGATAGGGTTTGGTCTTTGAGTAGCAATTTCAGCAATCCCCCTTTCTTCGTCGAGCTTAATAGATCTGATCTCATCAGGGGAATTCAGCATGCCTTCGGATTTGAGAAAACCAACTGCCAGCTCCTTCAAGTGGTCACTGATACATAGGAGAGTAACAATTTCCACACTATTTAAGAAGATGGTTAAGGGTATCTCTCTTATAATGCTTTTTTTGGCGCTAGAAAAAGAGCCCTTAGAATAACTTATAATTTCCAGTTGTTCCGTCTTTGAATCCTGGGTCATTAAAGATTCCTTTTTCAACCTCATCTTCCTAACCCCAAATAAGGGTAATTATCAGGCCTACACAGAAAACAGAAATAGCCGGAAGCCACAGCAACCTGTATACCCCGTTTAACCCAGCCTTAAAATAATCCTTTGTCAGAATCAGGCATAAATGCATGGGGGAGAGGATAACCCCACAATAACCACTGGCATAGGAGAGCATCATATAAGTTAGAAAATGGCCGTCAGAATGGAAGAAGGGTAAGAGTATGGGGAAGGTAATTCCCACAAAGGCAATCGTAATCCCTGTCAATATACCTACGATAAATGGAAGAGAGATTAATATAAGAAGGGTGGGGAAACCAATAGCCGAGAGACCTTCTGAAATAACGGATATAGCCTTTGTAGTCTCCAACATATTCTGAAAAAACATTACCCCTAATACCATAAGCGCCATCTCTATTGAGATGCTTTTACGGATCATCCTTCCCATGTCCCTTAAAGAAATTCTGTAAAGTACCCATAATACCGCAATAGTAAGGGCAAAGGAATAGACCAGATCAACCTTTAGGGCAATGACCAGAAAGAGAGCAAGTAAAAGGGGGAATAATGATTTAAGCAGTTGATATAAATTTTTTGTCAAATCCCTTTTTTCACATAATTCACGGACAGGCGAGTTTCTCCGAACATTTTTATATCCAAAAACAATACCGCTACCAACAGCCGCCAAAAAAAGAGGAAGGTTAACAAGGCTGATCTCTCTTATGGACACCCCTAATATTGCAGAAGCAAGAACTATCCCCGGATAGGTAGGCAACACATATTCCCAGACATGCCTGAACCAATAGTTTAGAAATGTCCTCCTTTCTTTGGAGAGGTTTAACTCATCTGATGCTGTTACTACCATGGGAGCAGATATCACTGCTCCACCCATAAGAGGTACAAGACCAATAATTGCAGGCAATATGCCAACTACTATCCTGAGATCATGGAGTATGTTCTTGAAGGATTCCAGCATTTTTCTTAATTCACCTGTCTCCTCCATTAAATTGCTGAAAAGCAGTATCAGAAGCAAAGCCCCTATCAATTTTAAAGTCTTGGGATCCATACCGGCCGCCAAGAATACTTCTCCTATACTTGATAGAGGCGTTTGGAAGAGTAACCCCAATACCACGGATCCAATAATAAGGGTAAGCCATAAGTCCAGTTTTTTTAGAACTAATAGGATGATTAAGAAGAAAAGCAATCCAATCTTTATAAGACCAATCATAATTAGTTCATCCTGAAAAATGAAAAATTTTCTTTGGATCAAACATGAGCAGGATTTTTAGGGAACCCTCTTCTCTGCTCTCTATTTTAGCTTGTTTGACCCGTCCAGAACTTGTCCTCCTACAAGAAAAGCCCGCCATCTACACCAATGAGTTGGCCGGTAATGAAACTGGCATCATCGGATGCAAGAAATATGAAGGTTGGTGGGATTTCCCTTGGTTCTGACATCCTTCCCAGTGCCCTGGAAGCTATTATTTTCTTGAATACCTCTTCAGGGATATTGTCGTACATCCTGGTTTTATGAGATGGGGCTACAGCATTGACGGTAATACTGTATCTTCCCAGTTCCTTAGCACATGTCTTGGTAAACGCAATCACACCGGCTTTGGCTGCACTGTAATTTGCCTGTCCCACATTCCCTGCCCTTCCCGCAGCAGAGGCAACGTTTATTATCCTTCCGTATCTTTGCTCTATCATATACGTCATGGCTGCTTTGGTGCATGAAAAGACCCCTTTCAAATCAATAGCTAATACAGAATCCCAATCCTCCTCGGTCATCTTAGCCAGTAATTTGTCTCTTGTAATAGCAGCATTGTTTACCAGGATGTCTATCTTTCCAAAATTATCAATGGCTGTCTTGATTATTTTCTGTCCCCCCTCCATAGTGACAACGGTATTATAGCTTGCCGCTGCCTGTCCACCCAGTGATGTAATCTCTTTTACCACTTCATCCACTGGCTCAGGGGTTGTGCCATTTATTACCACTTTAGCCCCTTCTTTTGCCATATCCAGAGCTATTAATCTTCCCATCCCACGGCTGGAACCGGTAATTACAGCTACTTTGCCTTTTAACCTCATGATTCTCCTCCACTGTTTCTGGGTTTAATAATTGAACACGCACCCTTTTTGGCAGATTTTATAGCACACAAATTATAGAAAAGTCAATGTACAAAACCCAAGCCAGTTGTTGCTAAATTCTGACTTTTTTGGTACTCTCAATTCTTAATGAAGCCGTAAAAATCAAACTCAGAGAATTTGTCATTTCGACCGCAGGGAGAAACCTTATCTTTTCAACATGTTATACTGAAAAGATTCCTCATTTTACTCGAAATGACAACTGGGGAAGATTTTTTACGAAGCAGTCAAATACTGTGGGGGTATAGATGAAAGAAATGATGGGAGTTGCTATAGAGGCTGCCAGGGAGGCTGGGAAAATTCTGAAGGAGAACCTGGGAAAGTCTATAGAAATCGGCTTCAAAGGCGAGATAAATCTGGTGACAGATATTGACATAACCTCAGAAAAAACAATCGTTCAGATTATCAGAAATAAGTATCCGGATCATCAGATATTGACAGAAGAAGGTGAAGGTCATAAAGGCACCTCCTCTCACAAATGGATCATAGACCCTCTGGATGGGACTACTAACTATGCCCATGGATATCCATGTTTCTGTATCTCGATAGCATTCGAGAAGAATGGAGATATTCTGTTTGGTGTTATATTCGATCCTGTTTTAGATGAGTTGTTTACGGCAGAAAAAGGAAAGGGGGCATGTTTAAATGGAAGGAAAATCCGTGTTTCTTCAACTGATAAGTTAATTCACAGTATGCTGGCAACTGGTTTTCCCTATGATTTAAGAGATAGTCAAAACAACAACCTTATTCACTTCAACAACTTTATAATGAGTGCTCAGGCAATTAGAAGAGCAGGTTCTGCTGCCCTGGACTTGTGCTATGTTGCTATGGGCAGGTTTGATGGTTTTTGGGAACTTAAACTATCCCCCTGGGATGTCGCTGCGGGCAGCCTAATCGTTAGAGAAGCAGGAGGGATGGTATCGGATTTTAAAGGGGGTGTTTTTGATATTTATTCGAAAGAAATCCTTGCCAGTAATGGAAGAATACACTCTGAAATGGTTCAAGTATTAAAGAGAGGACTGGTCTAAACTCGTGAATCGTAACTCGTAAGTCGTGAATAGTAATAAAACCCATTTACGACTCACGATTCACGAAAAACGATTTGTTCTATTTCATCTGCGGTAACACCTGTTACCCTCACCGTCTTTGTTCGCGACTTATGGCCTCCGATAATCTCCACCTGTGATTTGCTAACACCCAATTCCTTTGCCAGAAAATCCATGCAGGCTTTATTTGCCCGGCCTTCAACCGGAACAGCAGTTATCCTTACCCTTAAGGCATCTCCTTTTAGGTCTTTGACTTCATTCTTCGCTGATTTGGGCTGTACCCAAACCTTAAAGACTACCCCATTGTCAGTTTCATTAATATGCAACTCTTTATCTGTTCCTTTCATGAAGTATCCTGAGTCCCTTTAAGGTCAGATATTCGTCAACATCACTAATCGTTTCTGATATCGGTGCAATAAGGAAGGCCAATCCTCCAGTTGCAATTGCCTTGGAATTAGACTTTACTTCTTTTCTTATCCTTTTTACGATGCCATCTACTAAACTCGCATAGCCGAAAATAATCCCTGACTGCATACTGCTTATAGTATCTTTACCGATAACTGACATGGGCTTGATTAATTCTACATGGGGCAGTTTAGATGCCCTTTTAAATAAGGCTTCACAAGAGATTGTAATTCCTGGAGCAATTACCCCACCATGGTATTCACCGTTTGCCGATATATAATCGAAAGTAGTAGCAGTTCCAAAGTCAACAACAATCAGGCTCTGCTTATACTTCTCGTATGCAGCCACTGCATTAACTATCCTGTCAGCTCCAACCTCTTTGGGATTATCATAGTATATGGGCATCCCTGTTTTAATTCCTGGTTCAATAACCAGGGGCTTGATCTTGAAGTATTTCTTGCATAACTCTTCCAGGGTGACAAGTAGTGGAGGTACAACACATGAGATGGCTATATCCTTAATATCCTTTAAGGCTATCTTGCTGGAAAAATAAAGGTTTGTGATTAGAATCCCATACTCGTCTACAGTATGGTCCTCTTCTGTCCTAATTCTCCAATCCTGAACCAGTTTGTCTCCATCAAAAACCCCCATAACAGTGTGAGTATTTCCGACATCAATAACCAGTAACATCTCTTCTGCCTCCTGTTATTAAACCATTACCCCTTTATTCCTACAATATTCATGCTGATATCGCAAGCCCTGGCTGAGTGGGTGAGAGCCCCTACCGATATGAGATCAACCCCTGTTTTTGCAACATCTACTATATTGTCGAGATTTATTCCTCCGGATGCTTCCACTACAGCTCTCTTATTAATGACCTTGACAGCTTTTCCCATCTCTTCAGTATCCATATTGTCCAGCATTATAATTTCAACACCCGACTCAAGGGCTTCTCTCACTTCATTAAGATCTTTGGCCTCTACTTCAATCTTAAAAGTATGGGGAATATTAGCCCTTGCTTTCTCAACCGCCTGGCGAATTCCGCCACAGGCCTTTATATGGTTGTCTTTTATTAAAATCCCGTCAAATAGACCGCTGCGGTGATTGGTCCCCCCGCCTACTTTTACAGCATATTTTTCAAGAGACCTCCAACCAGGGGTGGTTTTTCGCGTGTCTAAAACCTTAGCATTGTAGCCCTTGACTCTATCCACATATCTACGGGTTAAAGAGGCAATCCCTGATAAACGCTGTAGAAAATTCAAGGCAACCCTTTCCCCACGAAGAAGATCAATCACATCACACGAAATCTCGGCAACAGCGCTGTTACTATTTACAAAATCTCCATCTTTAAAAAACTTGTTAAATGTTACCTCAGAATTTAGAAATGTGAATACACTACAGAAGATGTCTATCCCGGCCAGAATCAAATCTTCCTTTGCAATTATTTGGGCATTCCCTTTTATACCAGGGTCAATTACTGAAGAGGTAGTAAGATCAGAAGTTCCGATATCTTCATCAAGGGCTAGTTTTATTAACCTGTCAATTTCAAACATGGCATCATCTCTCTCTTTGCAACGCTTGCATCCTTTGAATCCCTTCCTCAAATTTTCTCTTTTTTTCAATCAGGTTTATATTTTCAATCCGTTCGTCCTCTATTACATGAGGAGGTGCCTTACTGAGGAAGTCCTCATTGGACAGCTTTTTATTCAAGAGCATTAGTTTCTTCTCGATCTTATCGCTCTCTTTTTTTAATCTTTTTTCCTCCTCATAAAAGTCAATTATCCCTTTAAGTGGCACAAATATTTCCACTTTATCTACTACAGCCGTAGCAGAAGATTTGTATTCTTTTTTATTAGAGGAGATAGAAAGGGTTCCGATCTTTGCTAGATTTTTGATGTGGTCTTTATTCCTTTCAAGTTTATCGTATGTTTCCTGATCTTCAGTATAAAGAAATGTCTCAATCTTTGTGGCAGGTGGTATGTTCATCTCTCCTCTGACGTTCCTGATATTTCCAACAATGTCTATAATCAGATTCATCTCAGCCTCTGCCTTCTCATCTATAAGGTTAGAATCTGATTTTGGATACTGGTGTACAGTAATGCTCCCTTTACTATTCGGTAATTTGCTCCATATCTCTTCTGTTATAAAAGGCATAAAAGGATGGAGCAGACACAATACCCTGTTTAGTATCCCTAATAGAACATGTTGAGTGTTTAATCTAAGCTTGGAATCTGCCTTGTCGAATAGGTATGGTTTGATGAGTTCAATGTACCAATCGCAGAATTCATGCCATACGAATTGGTACAATAAATGGGCACCCTCATTGAACCTGTAGTTTTCTAAAGCGTCTCTTGTTTGTTCGATAGTCCTGTTCAATCTGGACATTATCCATTTGTCGCTTAGAGTATACTCAATCCTATCCTTATCAATAAGGTTTTCATCGTATCCCTCCATGTTCATTAGTGAAAACCTTGAGGCATTCCATACTTTATTGGCAAAGTTGCGATAACCACCGATCCTTTCTTCCGAAAGCTTAATGTCCCTTCCCTGAGCAGCGAATGCCGCCAGAGTAAAACGGAATGCATCCGCCCCATATTTTTCTATAATCACCAGCGGGTCGATAACATTTCCTTTAGACTTGCTCATCTTCTTGCCCTCGATGTCTCGAACCAGGGCATGGATATATACATCATTGAAAGGGACTTTATCCATAAATTTTATCCCCATCATTATCATTCTGGCAACCCAAAAGAACAGAATGTCGAAACCTGTCACCAAAACAGATGTTGGATAGAACAGTTCAAGCTCTCTCGTATGTTCAGGCCAGCCCATGGTGGAAAAAGGCCATAGGGCTGAGCTGAACCAGGTATCCAGAACGTCCGTTTCTTGGCTGATATTAGAACTCATACATTTAGTACACTGAGTGGGATCCTCCTTGGATACGATAACCCCTCCGCAATCGTTACAGTACCATGCAGGTATTCTATGACCCCACCAGATTTGGCGAGAAATACACCAGTCCCTGATATTGTTCATCCATTCAAAGTAGGTTTTCTCCCAGGACGCAGGTATAATCCTGATTCTACTGTCTTTAACTGCTTCAATAGCCGGCTCTGCAAGAGGTTTTACTTTTACAAACCACTGTTTGGATAAGGTGGGTTCTATGACCATCTTACACCTGTAACAGTGCCCTATATTATGAGAATAATTTTCTCTTTTCTTTAAAGTCCCGTTTTTTTGAAATTCTTCGATTATTTCCTTCCTGCACCTGAATCTATCCAAACCTCTATATGGGCCGGCATTGTCATTCATCCTGCCATCTACATCCATAACCCTAATTGCTTCCAGATTATGCCTTAACCCCATCTCAAAGTCATTTACATCATGGGCTGGCGTAACCTTTACGGCCCCCGTCCCAAAGTCTTTGTTAACATACTCATCTGCTATTACGGGGATATCGCTTCCCATTATAGGCAAAACAGCCGTCTTTCCAATCAGTTTTTTGTATCGCTCATCATTTGGATTTACAGCCACCGCAGTATCACCCAACATAGTCTCCGGGCGGGTGGTCGCAACTACAACGAATTTCTTACTATTATAAAGTGGATATTTGAGATAATACAGATACCCCTCAGTCTCTTCATGCTCGACTTCCAAATCTGACAGAGCAGTCTGACACCTGGGACACCAGTTGATTATATAATCACCACGATAAATCAGTTTTTCATGGTAAAGTTCTACAAAAACTTCCCTAACAGCCCTGGACAGTCCTTCATCCATAGTAAATCGTTCCCTGCTCCAGTCACAGGAAGCCCCCAATTTTTTAAGTTGATTTATGATTATTCCTCCAAACTCCTCACGCCACTTCCATATATGTTCAATAAACTTTTCTCTTCCTAAGGAATGGCGGCTGATCCCCTTTTGAGCCAGTTCCCTTTCCACAACATTCTGAGTAGCGAT
>WOUX01000321.1:0-758 GCA_009773075.1 bacterium
TAAGGATTTTTCAGATGTTGCAACACCACATGGGTTAGTATGCTTAATGATTACAGCCGCTATCTCCTGAAATTCTTTTACTGTCTCCAAAGCAGCATCCAGGTCAATGATGTTGTTGAAGGACAGTTCTTTTCCCTGAAGTTGGGAAGCGTTGGATACACAGGGTTCGTTGATATTTGTTTCTATGTAAAATGCAGCCCTCTGGTGAGGGTTCTCTCCATAGCGTAACCCCTGGCTCCTTTTGAATTGTAACGTGAGGGTCTCTGGGAATCCACATCTTTTTTCTTTGTTGTCTAAGCTTCCCAGGTAGTTTGAAATGGCACCATCGTATCTTGCCGTTAGCTGAAAGACCTTTTTGGCCAACTGGAAATTTGTGTCTAGGGATATAAAACCGTCATTCTCTTTCATCTCCTTTAGGACCCTCTCGTAGTCCTCCGGATCAACTATAACTGTCACATCAGTGTAGTTCTTGGCGGCAGAACGCAGCATGGTAGGCCCCCCAATATCGATATTCTCAATAGCCTCGGACAGGGTACATCCCTGTTTGGCTATTGTCTCTTCAAAGGGGTAGAGGTTGACTATTACCATGTCAATAGGTTTAATCCCGTACTCTTTCATCTTATCGAGATGTTCTTTTTTGTTTCTCTGCCCCAGAAGCCCCCCATGTATCTTTGGATGGAGGGTTTTAACCCTTCCATCCAACATTTCCGGGAATCCGGTATAATCAGATACAGATATTATGGGCATTCCCTTCTCTT
>WOUX01000321.1:768-3727 GCA_009773075.1 bacterium
TTCTCTTTCAGCAGAGAGGCTGTGCCCCCTGTAGATAGTATTTCGACTCCCAGGGCATTCAGCCCTATTGCAAATTGTCCAATACCTTCTTTGTCTGAGACGCTTATCAATGCCCTTTTAATCTTTGCCATCTTTTTAACCCCCCTATTTTATCCCTTCATAAACCAAGCTGTCTCCTAATCTTCTTGAAGCTGGCAAGACTGACTGTTTTGGGTACTCTTTGCCAGATTCCCATTTTATTAGACGTGGAAGATAGAAGAGCTTGATGGAATTCACACTATTTTCCTGCCAGTATTCAAAAAGCCCCTTTAATACAGAAAAGCACCTTCTGTTTTTCTCTTTTTCATATGATAATAGAAAAGTTAGCTCAAAAAACTCTTTTGAATCCATCTTTTTGTGTCTGTACAGCCCCCAGAGGAATTTTGATTCCATGTTACCCTCAGCATCTCCCTTATATTGGTAAAGTCTGAAAAGTGGAGCCCAGTTTCTTTCAAACCCCTCATCCTCTAAGGGAATAAGCTCCGGAAGGGAGAATTTAATAGAGCCATCGTGCTTTCTATTATAATAGAAAATAGGCCATATTCTAACGGATTTTGCGTCTCTAAAATCTCCCTTCCATACCAGTCTTTGATATTTATTGATTAGCAAGAATCTATAGGTTGTGTCCTCGTGGTCTTCAAGAATTTCTTTGTCATATGTGTATAATGGCCATAGAAAGAAACGGGTCTCTGAGTCAGGTTTCGT
Source organism: bacterium (assembly GCA_009773075.1). Lineage (GTDB taxonomy): Bacteria > Desulfobacterota > UBA8473 > UBA8473 > UBA8473 > UBA8473. The sequence goes on from WOUX01000321.1 coordinate 1,513, forward strand.
CTTGTATCCATAAAGAGGAAACAATCTAAAGCTTTCAATTTCTTTTCCTTTGCCATAATGGAAGATCGGCCAGGGCATATCCCATTGTTTATAATTATTCGCTTTATCATTGGTATAGCTGAAAAAAGGCCAAAGAAAAGACTTCGAGTCCTTTTGTGGTGAGCTGGAATCTACAAATAACGGGAAAACAGCAGTAAACCTTTGGGGGTTGTCAGTATCCAGGTCAGTTTTTTGGAAGAAAAATATAGGCCATAGTGCGAAATACTCGGAATATTCACCTTCTTTTTCCCGATGTCCGAATAGAGGCCATGCCCTGAACCCCCTTTTGTCTCCTCCTGTGGTATAGGAAAAGATTGGCCAAAGGACGTTATATGTCCAGGAATCGTCCTCTTTGGAATCGGAATACACAGGCCAGAGGACGAAGCGGATCTGATCCTTTCCAAACCTGTGGTTTAACCGTCCGTATATAGGGAAAACCCCCCAGTAGCTCTTGTCTTCCTCATCTTTGCCCCAGAAGACAGGGAAGAAACCGAAACCAGAGGGCTTCTTGGAGTCTTCGGTTAGATCCTTGTGAGAAGAAAAAAAGGGGATAAACTGAGAAACCTTTTCTTCTTTTGTTATTCTATATTTACCGAGAGGGTATAGATACTCTACTTCTTTAAAATGGTCCTCTTCATTCTCCCTCACATAAAAAAAAGGTCTAAACCCGTATTCTTTCTCCTTCGGTTTAGTCTGAAAGGTAAAAAAAGGACCGGCAACATCTAATTCGGTTGATTCTTTTTCGATGTCCCTATCATAGTTAAACAAAGGTTCCACATTCAATCTACGGTTATTTGTAAGAGAGGTGGCGCATCCAGAGGCAAGGATCAAGAGAAAAAGGGTCGTTATAAAGACAATAGTTCTTTTCATCCTGCCCCCTTCAGTATCTTCTCCTATCTCAACACAGTGCCTAAAACAGTCCCCAATACAGTTACAGGGGTTTGCTCCTGTAACCCGCCAGCAGCCTTATTAACTTTCTTTAGGGTGCCTTTTGTCTCGGTATAAAGGGTCTCGTCAGTGACCAATTTGCCCAAGGTTCCCTCTCCCTTTTCAATCTTTTTAGCTATATTGTTAAGGCTTGTCATGGCATCTTTTGGGCTATATTGTTAAGGCTTGTCATGGCATCTTTGGACTGGTCATATAGGGTTTTATCTGCCACCAGTTTACCCAGAGTTCCCTCACCATCGTCGATCTTCTTTGCTACCCTGTTTATGGTGTTAAAGGTATCTCCTGCTTTGGCGGATACCCCAGCCAGGTCTCGGCTAAGATTTTCAAAATTACTCATAGTAGTACTAAATTTTTCTCTATTTTGTTTTACTGTTATATTCAAATCAGATGTTATCTCTTTAATATTTTCGAAGGTCTTTCTCAAAGACTGTTCGCCTTCTTGCCCTCCCAATACCCGGTTTAACGAGGCAGTTACTCCTTTAATATCTGTGGCAACAGAGCCAATTTGAGTGAAGATTTGATCAATGTCTGCCGGAGATGCCCCCTGTCTGATTTCAGTATTTTGCCGGACAAATACGTCTTTAGACGAGCCCGGTTTAATCTCGATGTACTTTTCTCCTAAAAGACCCTCTGATTTTACAAAGGCCATAGAGTCAATGGGCAGTGTTATCTGAAAGGGGAGACGTAAAGCCACCTTTGCCTTTCCAGTCTCAAGGACAATATTTTCTACCCTGCCTACTTCAACCCCTGCAATCCTAACAGGGGAATTCTTAACCAATCCTGAGGCAGAGTCCAGCTTTGTATATATCCTATATCCCACCGCCCTGCCAATCCCCATCTTCTCTATATTTACAGTCATATAGGCAAGGACAAGTACCCCCAGGACCACGAATACACCTACCTTTATTTCAGTGGATATCTCTTTCATAATAAACCCCCCTATTTTTTACTCCCCTCTGGTTATTGGGCCTTCTGACCTTCCCTGAATAAACTGCTGTACTATCTCGTTCTTTGAGTTTCTTATCTCATCAGGAGTGCCTATTTCTATAATTTTGCCCTTATAGAGCATGGCGATCCTATCACCTATTTTATAAGCACTTACCATATCATGGGTGATGGCTATAGATGTAACCTTCAGTTTCTCCCTTAACCGTATAATCAATTCATTGATTACATCGGCCATTATAGGATCTAACCCGGTAGTCGGTTCGTCGTAGAGGAGGATTTC
>WOUX01000019.1 GCA_009773075.1 bacterium
CTCATAAACTCATTGAACCAACAAGCGATTTCCACCATTCCACTCTTCCCAAGTATCTTTATAGATACCAGGGGGGTACGATGTGTGTTCCGAGTTCCAAAAATTTTTGACAAAAGGAGACTATGGTGATAGATTAAACAGTTGTTGGTCTTGATTAATCTAACGACTAAAAACTGTCTCTACTTTTGGAAAAGCATGAGAATATTTAAGATGGAAGATCAATTGAAAAGCAGGATTAGGGTTGCTTGTGGAAAAGAAAAGGCAGACCTTTTAATCAAAAATGCCAGAGTTATGGATGTATTTTCAGGCAGCATTTTTTCTGCCGATGTGGCAATCCACGGCTCAATAATAATAGGTTTTGGAGATTATAATGCCAGGGAAATTATAGACATAAAGGGAAGGTTTCTCTGTCCAGGTTTTATTGATGGTCATATCCATGTGGAAAGTTCAATGGTTTCAGTATCTGAATTTGCAAGGGCTGTTGTTCCTCTGGGGACTACTTCAATAGTAGCTGATCCCCATGAAATAGCCAACGTTATGGGGTTAGAAGGCATTAAATATATAGCTGAATCAGGCAGATTAACTCCTCTGGATGTATACATAATGCTGCCCTCCTGTGTCCCTTCTACAGATATGGAAACCTCTGGAGCAAGATTGTCTGCTTCAGACCTTTTAAAGCTAGTTCACAAAGAATGGGTGCTGGGGCTCGGTGAGGTTATGAACTTTCCAGGGGTAATAGATGGAGACCCTGAGATTTTGAGAAAGATAGAGATGGCTAAGGGGAAAAGGATTGATGGGCATGCACCTATGCTGGCTGGAAATGATCTCAATGCTTATATATCTGTGGGTATAGGTTCGGACCATGAGTGTACAACTCTTAAAGAGGCAAGAGAGAAACTCCAAAAAGGAATGTACATAATGATCCGAGAGGGAACAGTGGCAAAAAACATGGAGACCCTTTTACCATTAGTGACACCCGCTAATTCAAGGAGGTGCCTCTTTGTTACTGATGACAAACATCCCCTTGACTTGTTTGAAGAAGGACATATGGATTTCCTGATAAGAAAGGCTGTTAAGCAGGGATTGGATCCCATTATTGCTGTACAGATGGTCACGTTAAACCCTGCAGAGTATTTCCATTTGCATAGATTGGGCGCTATAGCGCCGGGGTACAAAGCGGACATTACCGTATTCGAAACGTTAAAAGACCTAAGAGTCGAAATGGTGTTTAAAGGAGGTAAATTGGTAGCAAGGGATGGCCGGCTTTTGGAACTGCCACTAAAAGAAAAAAAACCAATACTCAATAGCTCCCTCATGATAAAAGATATGGACATTGACAGATTGAAAATAAAGGCATCTTCAGAGAATGCCAGGATAATAGAATTGGTCCCAAATCAGATAACGACAAAAAAGATAATTGAGAAGGTAAGAATTGTTAATGGCCATGCATTGGCTGATATAGAAAGGGATATTCTTAAGATAGCGGTAATAGAAAGACATACCGGATCGGGCAATGTTAGATTGGGGTTCGTAAGGGGTTTTGGGCTGAAAACCGGCGCTATAGGATCTTCGGTTGCCCACGATTCTCATAATATAATAGTAGTGGGAACCAATGACGATGATATGTTGAAAGCGGTAATAGAAATAGAAAAGATAGGTGGGGGACAATTGGTTGTAGGAAACGGGAGTATATTAGCTTCTCTACCTTTGCCAATTGCTGGATTGATGTCCTATATGCCGCTTTTGGAAGTAGCTGATGGAATCAAAAGACTTCTTGCATCAGCAAAGACCCTTGGATGCCATCTTAGAGATCCCTTTATGGCTTTGTCTTTCCTTGCCTTGCCCGTTATTCCTGAATTAAAAATTACAGACAAAGGCCTAGTGGACGTAAGTGAATTTAGGATAGTTTCCCTATTCGAATAGGAGAGTTGGAAACCTTTAATAGCGAGGATTAATTAATGAAAACAAGTTTATCAAATCGAATGACAGATGAGGGAAAAGAAAACCTGTGGGGTAAATATGTAGAGATAAAGCTTAAAGATAACAGGACAGCAAGAGGGCTTGTTCTTACCCAGGCAGGTGATTCTATTAGCATATCCGATGAGTTTAAAAATCTAGAGGAATACCAAAACTATAAACCTGAAATAATGGGAAGCTGCGGTGTAGTCTATCCACATACAGAGGGCTATAAATGGAGTGAAATAGAGAAGGTAGAGGTTATTTAAAATCTTCCTGGATTAATTTTTTTGTTGACTTTTTTGCGGGTTTTTTTTAAATTAGATTTAGAAAGTGAATGGTCTTCATTTAGTTAATATAATTTAAAGGAATTTAAATGGGTATCCCTGAAAGGAAAGAAAAAGAAAAGATAAAGAGGCGGAAAGATATCCTTGGGGCAGCAAAAAATAGTTTTTCGAAAAAGGGTTTCATGAATGCCACAATAGAGGAAATTGCCCAGGAGTCTGAACTAAGTACGGGCACTATCTATCTCTACTTCTCAGGAAAAGAAGAATTGTACGTTTCTCTGATAGTCGAAACCTATGATATTCTTATCGAAGAACTTGGAGAAGTGCTCAAACAAGATGTGGCGCCTGATGAGTTATTGGTAAGTATAGCTACTACCTACTACGACTTTTGTGAAAATCATCCGGATCATTATAGGATTTTAAACTTCATTGTTAACGAGCATCTAAATTTAAAGCTGACACCTGAATTGACAGAGAAGATTGATGATAAAACCGATATTATCTTTAAAATGGTTAGTGAAGTAATTAAACATGGGATTGGGATAGGCATATTCAAACAAATAGATGTCTGGGACGTTACCAGCCTTTTTTGGAGTAATATACATGGTATAATACAGACACAAACTACCATAGATTATTTGAAAGGCAGAACTACTGATATTGAGTCTTTAATTAGAAAAAACATAGAACTGATGTTTTTAGCCATTAAGGTCTAAATATTATACTTTCAGGAGGCTTTACCTATGGCGACAGTAAGGGAGGTAAACGAGGCTTTTTTGGAGAAGGGGTTGGAGATAGAGCTTCCATTTCCGGATGATTGGTTAGTGAAGAAGGTTGACATATTGGAGAAGAGGGACAGTTCAGACAAGGTTGGAGTTCTTTTAGCTTTGAAGTTAATAGATGACATGGGCAGAGAGATATCAGAGCTTTATTATGGGGAGAGTTTAGTAAAGAGGGGGCGGAAGGTACGGGATATAAAGATAGAGGTACCCTCCAAGGTTGAGTTATTACCGTTGCGGGCTAAGATGGATTTTGACAGTGATGAAGATGCGTGGAGCTACATAAAGGGGGCATTTATCCATTTATTGAAAGACAAGGGGTACAGTATATGGGGGGACAATATTTCTAGTGGTATAGATTCATCAGTCCTTTCCTTTTTAGAAAAAGGGGAGTTGGACATATATGCGGAGAAGGACAGCAGGGGATTTCTCATAAGAGTAGCCTTACGGTCTACAAATGAGGATGCTTATAAAAAGGCCATTGGTTTAGTGGAACTAAGGAAGGATTACGGGAGCCTATACGACTATGGTTTAGTAATACCTGCATTTCAGGATTCATTAGGGGTAAAGTGGCGGGATCAGGAGTTTTGGCTTACAGTGAACAGCGAGTATTTATCAATACATCGTATAGGGTTATTTGCCGTGGACAACCTGGATCCCAATCGGATATATCCTCACACAGTATACGCCAAAGAGCGGGAGATATTCAGGTACATGGTGAATTCTAGCAGGCAGTGGTCAGTAGTAAGGGGTAGGTATTTACAGCAGAGAGCAAGCAGAGTTGGCAGTTCAAAGTAAATTAATACAAAGGAGGGGTTTTAATGATAATAGAGGGATTAAAAGAAACGATTTTGGGTTATGTTGACAGTGGTAAAGATCCGTTGGATGTTATATTTGGTCAGGAGGATGCCAAAGAGAAGATATTGGCGTCCATACTGGCAGATCATCATGTATTAATAGAGGGGCCTCCTGGAGTAGGCAAGACCACATTGGCCAAGTATCTTGCATCCATATTGCCGCCTGTTAATGCAGTAAAGGGGTGTCCATTTCACTGTGATCCCAGCAAACTGGTTTGTCCTTTATGCATAACCAAATCCAAAGAAGGCAACCTAGAGGTAGAGAAAGTAGAGGGTTCCAGGAGATTTGTCAGGATACAGGGCAGTCCTGATTTAACCGCAGAGGATCTTTTAGGAGACATAGATCCTACCAAGGCATTCAAATTTGGGCCTCATGATTATAGGGCATTCACCCCTGGGAAGCTTTTAAAGGGCAATCGTGGTATAGTTTTCTTTGATGAGTTGAACAGAGTGCCGGAGAAATTGCAGAATGCCTTACTTCAGGTATTAGAAGAGAGAATAGCAACCATAGGGCCGTATGATGTGGACTATGCCTCCAACTTCATCATGTTAGCCACCATGAATCCCAGAGAGCATGCGGGAGTCGAAGAGCTATCAGACGTCTTACTTGACAGATTTGACATAGTTAGGATGGGGTATCCGGAGACACCGGAGAGAGAGAGGCAGATACTGGTAAAGTATGGATTAAAGACAGAGGGTATAGAGATACCTGACGAAGTAATAGACTCAATAGTCAAGTTAGTCAGAGCCACCAGAGAAGAGCCCTGGGACAAAGAGTTGGACCAGGGGGCCAGTGCCAGGGCAGGGCTATCCTTATACGAGAAAGTACAGACCATAGCCTTACTTCAGAAGCGCAAAACCGCTACCATAGATGATGTAAGGAGCATGGCAGTGTCGTCTATGGGCAGCAGAATAAAGCCTTCACCTGAGTCCAAGTTTTATGATGATCCCCTTGGATTGATACAGGAGATATCGGAAGGCATATTAGGGGGGTAGATGGATATGAGAGCAAGGGCAACAACCATTGCCATCTCTGGAAAAGGAGGGACTGGCAAAACCATGCTATCATCACTTCTGGTCAGGTATTTCTCCAGATATGGCAGTGTCTTTGCCATAGATGCGGATCCTGACTCAAACCTGCCGGAAGCCTTAGGGGTAAAGATCAAGAAAGACGTGGGGGCAGTAAGGGAAGACATACTGGACATCAGAGCCGACAAGGTATCCCCATCCATGACCAAGAAAGACCTATTTGAGATGGAGCTTTTACAGATCATAGAAGAAGGCAAAGCCTTTGACCTACTGGTCATGGGCAGGTCAGAAGGAGCGGGGTGTTATTGTACCATAAACCACATACTAAGAGAAGTAATAGACACCAAATCAAAAAACTACGACACAGTGATAATAGACTGCGAAGCTGGTCTAGAGCACCTGAGCAGGAGGACCACCAGAGGTGCTGACATAATGATAGTAGTGACCGATGCCACCAAGAAGGGCATACTCACAGCCAGGAGAGTAAAAGAGCTATCTTTGGAGGTAGACATAGAATTTGACAGAATAGTTGTAATAGCCAACAAAGTCACCCCTGAGACCAGGCATATAATGGAGGAATTGGGTAGAGAAAACGGATTAGACATAATTGGATACGTACCTTTTGATCCATTAATTTCTCAGTATGATGCTATGGGGAGGTCCCTTTTGGAGTTACCTGAGGAAGCCCCTTCTGTTTCATCGGCCTATGAGATATTTGGCAGGATAAGGCAAGAAGCGGAGGAAAAGTACAGGAAGAGGGGAGGGTAAAGTGTTAAGGAGAGAGATTCGGGAGCGTATAGAGAGTAACACCCTGGAGCATAACAAGGAACTATTATTTGAAGGATTTCAGATAGACGAAGCCAGGCAGGAAGACATAATATCCACCCTTCATACAGGGCATCATCTTTTAATACTGGGGCCTCCTGGATGTGGGAAGACCGTATTGGCCGAGAAGCTTGGCAGAATATTGGGAGACACAGAAGTAATAAAGGGATGTCCTGTGAACTGTGCCCCTTCTCATCCTGATTGTCCCTGGTGTTTATCAAGGGGCAACGGTTCCAAGACAGAGACAGAGATAATCCCTGGCAGAGACAGAATAAAGAGAGTACAGGGCAGTCCCGAGCTGGTGCCTGAGGACCTGATAGGGGCATTGGATCCTGATTCTGCGGCATTTGAGTATGGCATACACGACATACGGTCATTCACCCCTGGCAAGCTATTAAGGGCCAATCGTGGTATACTCATACTCGACTTCATAGACAGAATGCCGGAGCGGGTATTAAACGTTCTACTTTATGCCTTAGAGGGAGACACGGTAACCATAGGCAGCTACGAAGAGAAAATACCCCTTGACATCCTCATCATTGCCACAGGAGGAGACAGAGTACTAAAGACCCTTTCCCTTGACATGATAGACCACTTTGACATAATAAAAATGGGCTACATAGCAGAAGAGGAAAAAGAGAGAGCCATAATCATGGACAGAGAGGGATGGAAGGGAGAGGAATTTGACAAGGCACTGAGAATAGTAAGAATGACCAGAGAGCATACAGACCTTCATAGGGGAGTAAGCACCAGAGGCGGGATAAAATTTGCCGAACTCATACCCATCCACAAGAGGCTCAAAATAGAAGACACTGACGACATCCTAAAGAGAGCCTCAGTAGTATCCCTTCCCCACAGGATAGAAGTAGCGCCCCATGCAGAGGCAGTAAGGAGACCTGAAGAGATAATAGAAGAAATAGTACAAGAAGTAATAGCAGGAGAAGAGAAAAGAGAAGAGCTGGTCACCCTGTCCAAAGACGACATACTCAACCTGGTAGAAGAGATAGCCAGAGAAGACAAACTCAGAAAACCCTTAAAGCTGGGATTCTTTGACATCCTTCTAAAGAGAGTACAGCGTTTTCCTGAGACCAGATTGGCCAAGCTTCACAAAGAGATGATGAGCCAGATGGAGGACATCTATATAGAGCGGCATCTCAAAGACAACATAACCCAGGAGATACTCGAAGACATAGAAGAGAGGCGGAAATATCGAGACAAGCTTCTGGCCGACTACAAAAAGAGCCTAGAGCAAGAGGCATTAAAAGAAACCTTAGCCCTTTTAGAGAGAAAGAGCATCTTAGAGCGGGACAAGACAGGGTGGAACCTGAGCAGAAAGGGCATAACCTTTCTCCTAGAGAAACTATCTCCGAGACTATGGGAGAACGTCAACATCTCAGGAGAGGGGAAGCACAAGACAGGCAAAAAGCTAGCCACAGGAGAGGGCAGAATAGTAGGAGTGCGCAAGTACAGATTAGGAGACAGGTACAAAGACGTCTCCTTAAAAGACACCATAAGAGAAGTCATCAAAAATCGCAGAGAGACAGTAACCAAAGAAGACATCATGGTAACCAAGAAAGACATCAGGACCAAGATGGACATCATCCTAGTAGTTGATCTATCTGGCACCATGTCACAGTTGGAGAAGCTTTGGTATGCGAAAGAGAGCGCCATAGCCTTATCCATGGCCAGCACCAAATACAAAGACAGATTAGGGGTAGTATCCTTTTCCAACCTGGCAGATGTAGTAGTAGAGATAACAGACAGTCCTTACAGAGTGACCGAGAAAATACTCGACTTAAACCTTCACGAGAATGCCTTTACCAACATAGGGTATGGGTTATTAAAGGCTCGGTCGGTATTTATGCGTCAGCGTCGGGGAGATGCCAACCAGCACATAATCTTAATATCAGACGGGGATGCGACAGCGCCGCATCCTTCACCAGAGAAGTATGCTATAAGAGAGGCTATAAAGACAGCCAGGAAGGGGATAACGATCTCCTGTGTATGCATCAATGAGAAGTCAGCCAATCCGGAGCTTATGAAGAAGATATCCCGGATAGGCAAGGGCAGAATATACATGATAGGCGAAGCAGGAGACATAACCTCCGCACTTATGGAAGAAAGAAGCAGGATGTAGCTACATACAGATGTAGGTATTTTTATGAATTAGCTTTCAGGGATACTTTTACAAAGCTCTCAAAGAGATTATCACTGAAGGGAGGATGCCATGATAATCAACTATGGGTATACAGATGGCAGTGGAGAGTATTATATTGTAATAGACACTGACAAGTGTGACGGCTGTGGGGAATGTGTTCCCGCCTGTCCCCAAAATGTACTGGAACTTGCCGAGGATGATTACGGGGATATAGTTGTAAAGGTAAGAGATGAAGTAAAGAGCAAGGTTAGCTATGTATGCTTGGGTTTTAACCCGGGGTGTAGTAAAAATGAGGCGAATTGCCGAAGTGTGTGTAAACATGACGTAATCTCCCATACATGGTAGTGCCTTGGGGCTGAGGATTTGTGAATGCTTAAACTCTGGGGGGACTTGACATGGAAGAGAAAGATATAAATCTGGATTTCTTTAAGAAATTTGATAATGCAAAAGATATCTTTTCTAAGATACTCAGGAAGGCAAAAAAAGAGATTATATTACAGGACAGGGAAGAATTCGTAGAGTCCATGGCTGACCAGATAATGGAGGATCACGGTCTAACTGAAGATGATGCCAATAAGTATGCAGACCTTGTATATCAAATATGGGAAGAGAGATGCGGTTGCAGCATTACCGCCCTTGACCAGGAAATATCAGCCATTAAGAAAAAGATTTTTTAGATAGTCACCCCAAAAATCCCGCTAACGTTTGTTCCAGAAGATAGTTATCAATTCCCAGTAACAACTCAGTATATATTCTTATACATCCCACATATTTTGTCTTACTGATTAGCGCGCCTAAAAAAACATTGACAAAAGCAATAGCCTATTATAGACCTTCTTATTAATATGAGCCATGAAATAATCTTTGTAACAGGTGGAGCACGGAGCGGTAAGAGTACCTTTGCCTACAATCTCGCCAACTCAATGAGCAGCCCCCGAGCTTATATCGCTACTGCTGAGCCTCTGGATGAGGAGATGAGGGAAAGAATAAAGAGGCATCAAGAAGAAAGGGGGGCAGGTTGGTATACCATAGAGGAACCCATTGATCTACCAGGGGTTTTTAACAGGATAAGGGGGAAGTACATAGTAGTCCTGGTAGACTGTGTAACTCTTTGGATATCTAATCTCTTACATCTATACAAAAATGATGAAAAGAATGTAATGGATGATGTTGAGAAATTAATAAGTGTGTGTACCGAAATTGACTCTCGTCTTATTGTTGTCTCCAACGAGGTAGGGATGGGTATAGTTCCAGAAAACAGAATGGCACGGTTATTTAGGGATATCTCTGGCAAGACAAATCAAAGGTTAGGGAATATAGCCAGTTCCGTTTATTTGATAATATCGGGGTTACCTGTAAAAATAAAGGGATAGAGGGAGATTTAGTATGCTTATAGCAGGGGGTGCTGGGGGAAAGATCCTGACCGAGATGGCTACCTTTGGGGATGCCGATGTTG
>WOUX01000020.1:0-9203 GCA_009773075.1 bacterium
TGATATCTCTTCCAACGCCTCCTCAAGATCTTCAGGAACATGATAAATCTTACCTTCCGGTATCTTGACCATTACCTACCTCCTTTTAGATGGTGTTTACCTGGACTGTAATTTACCCAGGTTGTAATTATAAGAATAAGAATTCGCCAAACTCTCTTCGTCCCAATCAATTATCCATACATACTTACTGTAGCATACATCCTAATATAATCTAATTTTTAAGGTTGTCAATCAATTTATTCAAGAATTCAGCCCATTCATCGAATGACAGGTCAGGGGCAGAATAAGTGGCACCTTCCATATATCTGTTATCCAATATCATCGTTTTCCCGTTTTTTATTGTAGAGATTAACATCCTGGCTATATCTGGATAATAGCCAAAGAATACCAAGAGTTCCGGTCTCTCTGGAGTAATAGGCTCCTCCCATTTCTCGACCCTTAAAAAATTTACCAGATCAGCGGCCATCATCTTCTTAGCCTTTATCTCCGTATTGTCTTTTAATTGAAACATTGTATTGCCAGTGGCTGCTATCGGTGTATCGGTTAACTTAGCTATCTCTACCACATAATCCAGCAGTTTCTTTCCACCAACCTCCAGATTATTGCAAATTGACCCTGCTACTAGAAGTTTTTTCTTCTCTTCTTTAAGAAATTTTGCTGCTTCATTGGGTGTTAGCATCATCTCTCCCCTCCCCTTTCTTTTAAAATCGATCCAATGTATGTCCTTAGTCTCTGTCTGATCTTGGTTTGTAGACAAATCTTTTCAATCCTGTTAAATACTGGCCTGATCTAAACCCATAATGTTCAAGGAAATCCCCCACCTCCATTAATCGACCGTCTCTGTGTTTTGACTTAAGGATTTTTCCCCGCTTTTTATCAATCTCCCAACCATGCTCTTCTTCCAATAGCCTGATTATCTTGGCCTTCTTTGTAATTGGCAGTTCCGTCTCTTTTCTTACAAAAAGGTGCCAATCGTCGGGCCATTCACCAAATTTCTTTTTGTAAGTATTCAGATAGAGATCGAATTTATTCTGGCGGGAATTTTCCATCTCCTGAAGGGTGAAGCTGAGTTTTGGGACAAGGGCAATAGCTTCATCGATGGTCTCTACCGGGATCAACATGTGCTCTGGTGTAGGTTCGGTTTCTTTCTTCTCTTCGGTATTACCATGTATCATCCACCATTTACTCCTATCGTATTTATTCCCCAATAGGTATCTTTTGAACTTCGATCCATTGGGTCCTACGATAACCGGAATCCCTGCTCTGACATGAGCTGCTGCAACGGCATAAGCAAGATCGGTGGCTGGTCCCCATAGGATTACAGCAGTCGCAAACCTATATATAAAATCAGCCTCCTGTGCAAAAGTAGACTTATAGGGATTCCTAAAGGCAAGGTACCCTAGTTTATAGAACGGGGCGGTTGCTACAAGGCCTTGTGCCGAACATCCACCACAGTTGGTCAGACATCTGGGATTGAATAGGGCTGGATATGCTTCAAATAGGAACTTCCCTGTTTTAGGATCCTTATATCGGGCAACATCCTGGGCAATACACCCTGCAACGGCAACAGAGTAATTAGACTGAACAAACTCTTTAGCCATTTCAGCTACTTCGCTCTCTGCCCCTGGGTAGTTACCGCAACCTATTATAGCCACAGCACTGGGCATACTGAACATGGTTATAGCTATATCCCTTACCTCCAGATTGGTAATAGGTCCCCTACCCGCCCGCATCTTAAAATAGTCTTCTTTTATTGCCTGGGGATTGGCAGACAGAAACATATCCATGAGGGGTATACCTTCAGGGCATGCCTGTTCACACTTTCCACAGTACATGCTCTTCACGTGAACATCTGCCAACTTGGCAAAGTCTCCTTCTTTTGCTGCTTTTAAGGTTTCACAGTTTATTAAACTGGCTGGGCATGCCCTGGAGCAGGCATCACAATTTGTACATTTTGAGGCATACCTTTTTATATCCTCTGCAGTCAGAAGATAGCTATCCTTTCTCTTGCCTTTCATCTTCTGCACAAGTTTAACGGCAACCTCACCGGCCTTCTTGGGGTCTGATATCATAACTATAGGAGTCCCTTTTTCAAGATCATTGACAATCTCCTCTATTGAATCAAGTGCCCTGTCATCCAGACCATATGTATGGTTGAAGCTAGTTGTTATTACTCTGGTATCTGTCTTAATTGCTTCTTCCATTACATCAACTTTGCAACATATATCACTAAGGACAATCACATCCCCCATGCCCAGTCTTAAGACCTTATTAGCCCTGGTGGGAGAGGTAAGTACCTTAGCCTTATCATAAAAACGAATCATGTCATGTCCCGTTGAACCGATTCCAGTAACTTCTATCTTACCCTCCAGTCCGTTATCTTTTATGTACTTTACTGCCATCCACGCAGGCAAAAAGTCATTACCCATAAATACCAGGACGGGTTTCGATGTGTCTACTGAGCCAAGCCCACCTTCTGTAGTAGGTGGCGGAAAGGTAGGTATTTCCATCAAATCCTTATCTGGAGCCCAGGCAAAATCAAAGAAATTGTACTTAAGCCATTCAGTGAGGTCCATGACAAAGAGAAGAACAGAACCGGCATGAAAGACCTTTGATTCCAAATCAACAATACTGCTTTCTCTGCCAACATTCGCCGCGGTTAAAAGTTCTGAAAGCTGACCTTCGGCGTAGGTTAACGCCTCTCTCACTTCTCTAAGGTTTTTCGGTGATTCCGAAATAAGTATATTTACGTTCATTAAACCGTAAACTATATTGTTTCCCCACTTTATTTCTTTATCCTTTCCAAACTCCTTTATGCAGTGATCCAAAAGTTCCTTACAGGTCGACAAATGTATTGCGAGACCCTTGCTTGCCGACTGGAGAGAGAGCTTTGCCTGAAATATCTCAAGATTGAGTCCGCAACTTCCCTTACCCTTTTCGAGATTACAAGGCCCCTGGAAGCAGTCCTGACATTCTTTTATGGTAGCAGTGTAAAGAGGGGGGAATCTTTCCAGCAGGAATCTGTCCCACTCTGCTATGTCATGTGCATGTGGGTAAGGCGTTAACCACACCTTCATTTGGTTAACCAGGTTCTCCGACCAGGTAGTCTCGACTGACTCTTTAATCATACCCTCAATGCCTCTTATATCTCTTACTGCTTTGCTTACATCGACATCAGTATTGACAACTCTAGCAATGACCTTTTTTTGATCGTCTCCCATTGATTTTCCTCCCTTGTTATGTTTATGATTGTCACTTCATAAAACAACTATTGCCATAGAAACACCTCTAACGCTAGGGGGTTCCTATTATGAGACGCTTTAAAAACTACGTTTCTCCTGATAGTACCCTTCAGGGATATCCCTGAAAATTAAATACATAGGTTTTTGAGAACCCACCTCAGCAAGCTTACCCGGTTAGAGAAGGAATCTCTAACGGGGCTTAGATAGGTCAAAAAATTAGTTCTGAAGCTAAAGGGGATGTGTTTAACTCTTCAGACTATAAAATCATTTAGCTACTTTAAAGGTGTTTATTGTCTACATCCTCAACATTCTCTATTCTACACTATTAAACGTACCTATAGAGAAAGGGGCTAAGTAGTATTGAACTCCTATTCAAATACATCAACTTCGGAAACGCAGTCTTTACAAACAGTCTTCTTTACAGTACCAGCCGTAAGGGCACCAGGTTTGGAATAACCCTTTATCCTTGCTGCCGGATGAGTTGCATCTAGAGCGATTTCCACTGAGCAAATTTCACAAATGTCAATTCCACATTCACTGCATTTCTCTTTTGCCTCGTTTTCATTGCATTTTCCACAAACTTTTCCTTCCGCCATTCAGACTTACCTCCTTCCCGAATTGTCTTTAATAAATCTTCTTTTAATATATTTTTATACTTTATTTTCTGAGGGGGATTCATCTCCCACCCATTTTTGTATACAATGCTAGCATAAAAAAAACCCATGTCAAGCGAAAAGTCAAACCAATTCCTTTTTTCATTGACTTACCCCCATAGAGTTGATTAAATAGTTTTTGTTATGAACATACTATTAATCGAAATAAATCCGTTCATCCCCCCATCCACCCCTATTTCTATCGCCTATATTGCAGCCTTTTTGAGGGGGCATGGGTTTCATGTGAACATTATGAATATTGGAGAGAATACCCCTTTTTCTCTCCATCTCCTCAACTCCTATATCCGTGATTTCAAACCAGGGCTGGTAGGGTTTTCTGCCTATCAGAGGAACATCCTCTTTGTTATCGGGCTGGCAAATTACATAAAGTCCTTTGACCCGAAGATCAAGATTGCGATAGGTGGACCGCAGGCTACTTTTATGCCCTCTTCTGCTCTTCAACCCATGGGGTCTATCGATTATATTTGTAGAGACGAAGGCGAAATAGCTCTTCTGAATATAGCTTTGGCCATTAGAGATGGAATAGACAATACTGTAATCTCAGGGAGTTCCTGCAAATGTGAAGATGGTTTATTTTACGATGGTCCCAGTGTGGAAGCGTACAGTGATCTGGACAGATACCCCTCCCCGTATCTTCATAACGACCTTATTGATTTCTCTAATCTTGAAGAGGCAATCCTGTTTACTTCAAGGGGTTGTCCCTATGGGTGCATCTTCTGTTATACCCCTAAAGCTTTCAAGCGGAAGGTCAGGTTTCATTCTATCGAGAGGGTAATAGAAGAGATTGAATGGATTTATCGGAAAGGCATTAAAAAGTTCTGGTTTGCAGATCCGAGTTTTTCTATCAATATTGACAGGATAGATCGACTGATGGAAGAGATCCTCCGAAAGAACCTTAATATACAAATCTGGTTGGAAACCAGAGCGGATCTTGTCAATAAAGAGCTTGTGAAAAAGATGAAGGCCGCCGGGGTTTATCTTGTCGCCTATGGGCTGGAATCGGCGTCTAAGAAAGTACTTGAAGGTCTAAAAAAGAACATTTCACTGAATGATATGCGAAGGGCGATAAAATTGACCCAAAAAAATGGTATCGACGTGGAGCTATTTACCCAATATGGTCTTCCCCATGAGAACTTTGGTGATGCCATGAAGACATTACAGTTTCTTAAGGATAACGATGTAAAGATCAGGGGAAATTCTAATTCCCAGCAGATGCAAGTGTATTTTGGCACGGATGTCTTCAATTCTTGCCGGGAATATGGGGTTAAACCACTGGAAAGGAATATGCCTGCATATATGTCTATAGGGAAACAGTACGAAACGGAATATCTGTCCTCTGACGACCTTAAGAAAATCAGGTTAATATGGGAAAGGGAGTCCCTTGACGGGGTGAAGAGAAAGGTTTCATAGGGTGTATCGTCAAATAGACTTATAGACTACGAACAAGAACTAGAGAATTAATTGTTATTCTATGAAGGAAGGAACCGTGTTAGGAGAGTACATGGATAGAAAAATTAACATATTGTCAAATTTAACTTATGGTTATTTGAAAATTTTTTTAATATTGCCAGATACATGGCAGACGCAAGAGCGCATGATTTACCGCTGGTGGGCAGCGGTGAACATGATTGGACAAGGATATTTACATGCCTGGGGCTATTAAATTATGATACTGCAGTTGTAAATTTTGTAAGATTTATAGGTTGGTTAGGTTTAATATCAACTATGCTTTTTGTAACATATCAATGGAACCAATATAGAAAAGAACATACTGGCAAAAATAGGGACGGCTCCCACTTAATTTAATAAACAAAAAAATGGCTATAACAAGTTGCTGGAGAATAGACGGGAAAACGCTTGTGCGTTTCCAGCGTCTCAGCTCCAACATTATGCCAAAACAGCAGGAAAAAGAAAGGAAGCAAAATGGAACTAGACGAAGTGGTAATTTCAAAGGCGATAATCGAGCGATTCTCCCGGAAACTCCTCGATCATCTGGAATTAGATGTTGCTATTGCTGGGGGTGGCCCGGCTGGGTTGGTAGCCGGGTACTATCTGGCAAAAGCCGGCAAGAAAGTGGCTCTCTACGAACGTAAACTCAGTGCCGGTGGTGGGATGTGGGGCGGCGGTATGATGTTCAACGAAATAGTTGTGCAGGAATCAGCAGTCCCGATTCTCGATGAGTTCTCCATTCGGTATAGTCAGTATCAGGAGGGGTATTACACTGCGGATTCCGTGGAAGCAATTTCAACTCTTGTGTCCAGAGCCGTGCAAGCTGGACTGACGATCTTCAACTGCGTCAGTGTGGAGGATGTGTTGATGCGCCCCGACAGGGTAACGGGGGTGGTCGTAAACTGGTCTGCGGTGGACATTGCCGGCCTGCATGTCGATCCACTGGCTGTTCGATCCCGATTCGTGCTGGATGCCTCTGGCCACCCCGTTGAGGTTGTCAAGGTGGTTCAGGAAAAAGTTCCGGGGAAACTGAATACGGCAAGCGGGAAGATCGAGGGCGAGAAATCCATGTGGTCTGACCGGGCAGAGACGCTCACTCTGGAGAACACCAAAGAGGTCTTCCCTGGATTATACGTAGCCGGAATGTCAGCAAATGCAACCTTTGGCGGTCCCCGCATGGGCGCGATCTTTGGCGGCATGCTCCTTTCGGGCAAGAAAGTAGCAACCATGATCGTGCAGGCGCTCGAATCTCCGGTGTAGGACATAAGACTTCACTATTGACAGTGCAGAATACAACGAATTTAACGCCACGTACATCTGTACCAAGGGATAAGGGGAAAGAAAGAGTTTTTATTATGCCACAGGGTTCAATAAGGAAATTGTATCTTATCATGGACCGGGGAGACGGGCATTCTTCTCATGAATTTCAGAAATACTATACCGGTCTTTTCCCTTACCTTGATATATCTGCGGACATATACCTTATTGCGGAAGATATGGCGAGGGACTTTCCCCGCGTGAGGGAAACGATAAAACAGAGTGCCCTGTTTCTCAAAAGGTACTCCTTTTACAGGATAAACATCCATCCGGTTCATCCGTTACCCTCTGAAGATTTGCTGAAAGGTATTTACAACGATTTTTTCCAGATAGTCAGCCCTTTTAACAGAGAAGGATACCTCCACCAGAGTGTGTCCCGTATTATGATTCTACCCATCCTTGTGGCAGAAGAGAAGTATGATGTGAACGCCCTCAACAGATGTCTGGATTTCCTAAGGGATCGGCTGATGGTTCCCAGTATTTACATCCCAGGAGATGCTTCCTCCAGCGGTATTAAAGGCATTGTGAGAAGTGATAAGGAAAGGATTTACTTAGAGCTAACTGGGGGAAATAAACTGGAAAGGCTCATGAATACCCTAGGAGTTCACTCTGTTTTCGATGAACTAATGACATGGGCGAATGCCCCGGTAAAGGGTTCCCTTAGGGGATGCCCTTCTATTATATTAATAGAAAAAGATGGGAGTATTTACAACTGTTTTAAGTCAGCCTCCTCAAAACAGCCTGTTTCAAACCTTTACTCTATGAACAGCTTATCTGAACTGCACATGACATTAGAATCGGATGGAGACAAGTGGAACAATTGTCTGAACTGCGCTGCAGAATCACTCTCTCTTATGAAAGATACCCTCAGGATAAATGACCGCGAAAAAGAGGCATTTAGCATTTCTTTTCATCTTGGCATGGAATTGGTCAAGCAGGAAGACTACAAGAGCGCACTGGAACATTTCGACAGAGTACTGACGGAACATGCCGACTTTGAGGATATGGGGAATATCCTCCTTTCCAAGGCATTGTGCCATCTTCGAAGAAACGAAAACGAGAAAGCCATGGTTACCCTGGAAGAGGCAGAAAGACATATGCCGTCTTCAGCCATGATCTACTATTATAAGGGCCTGTGTGAATTCGGTCTCAGGGATTATATAGAGGCAATTGACAGGTTACAAGATGCACTAAAAATGGGATATGACCAGCTTCCGCTGGGGGATGTATATTTTTATACTGGGCTCAGTCATATAAATCTAGAGGAATACGGTGATGGACTTGCCATGATGAATCATGCAGAGGAGTTCTTCGCGGAAAAGAGCCCTCTTTATTATTATATGGGGCTCTGCTATTTTGGTATGAGAGACCTTGATGCCGCCTTAGACTATCTCAAGAGGGCTCTGGCATCCAGACCTCAAAAGGAGGATTTGAGCAGCATATACTTCTACCTGGGCTTATGTTATAAAGAGATGGGAAGGTATGGAGATGCTCTTTTAGCCCTGAAAAGGGCCAGGGATACGGAGGAGGGAAGAAAAGACATCCATAACCTGATGGGGTATTGCTATTTCAAATTGAAAGAATATGATAATGCCATCCAATCCTTTATGAGGACGGTGGAAATAGACCCAAACTCTGCTATCGATTATGCAAATATAGGTGTGAATCTCAGAGAAAAAGGTGAGATAGAAAAGGCCATCCCTATGTTCAAAAAGGCTCTGAGCATGGATCCTACTATTGGTTTTGCCAGAAAACATCTTGCTGAGATTACTAAAGAACCTTCCTAATCTCTGAATAGCTTTTCTTAGATTTTCTACCGTCCCCGCTACCCATAGCGGGGACGGTAAGGTCAGCAAATCTTTTATCCTAATTTACCCCCAACCAGGAAGGTACTGATGCAGCATCCTGGCGGCTCTCCTCCCAGGTTACTGGTCAGACCTAATTTTGGGTTATTTATCTGTCGTTTTCCAGCCCTGCCTTGAAGTTGTGCGTACATCTCGTACAGCATCCTTATACCGGAAGCGCCGATGGGGTGTCCAAAGCACTTTAAGCCTCCATCAGGCTGAACAGGAAGACCACCATCCAAATCAAAGAAACCCGATTCAATGTCTTCCCTCACCTTTCCTCTGGGGCTAAACTGGAGATCCTCCATGAAGACAGCTTCTGTGATTGAGAAACAGTCGTGTACTTCTGCCATACCTATCTCTTCTCTGGGCTTTGTCACCCCTGCTTCTTTATATGCAGCAATGCCGGATTGGTATATCTCCTCTATATGGGTATAATCATAGTCATCCCTCAGCCTGTTTTCACCACCGATGGATATCTGAAGGGCCTTGAGATACATGGGGTCTTTGCGGAAATCCTTGGCCTTGTCAGCCCTTACCAAAATAGCCGCTGCTGCACCGTCGCTCACCCCACAGCAGTCAAACAATCCTAAAGGCCACGAGATCATAGGTGCATTCATTGCCTGTTCAATGGTTATCTCTTTCTGAAAATGCGCCTTGGGGTTCAACGCCCCATT
>WOUX01000020.1:9293-10075 GCA_009773075.1 bacterium
AGCATCCTCTTGCCTTCCTCAGGACTCAAGCCGTATCTCTCAAAATATTTTGTGGCCATAACCGCAAACATTGCAGGTGCAGTAGTTGAGGGTGCTATACCTGCAGCATCGTCCATAAGTCCCCCTGCCGATGCGGTAAAGGGGAGATCCAAACCACTGTATCCCTGGTCTTTTAATTTCTCAAAGCCGATTGCGAGAACGATGTCATTTATCCCTGCGGCTATTGAATAGGCCGCATTCCTGATCGCCTCCGATCCAGTGGCACATCCGTTTTCAACCCTTGTAATTGGGATGTAATTCAGTTTAAGGGGCTTTGATGCCGCCATGCCTGTAAGCCCCCATAGTGTCCCAACCCAGGCCGCATTAATATCTTTGGGATCAATGCCTGCATCCTCATACGCCTCATAGGCCGCTTCGACGATTAGATCCTCGGCAGATGCATCCCAGCGTTCGCCAAACTTTGTACACCCCATTCCAACAATGGCAACCCTGTCCTTTATACTTCCTCCCATTTTTCCCTCCTTACCGTACTGGTCTAATCTTCCAGAAATAGTTGTGGATTCCTCTATTAAAATAGAGTTTTCTGAAGGTAAATTCTACATTCATCCCTACCTTGACTTCTGATGGATCACGGTCTGTCATATCAAAGGCAGCCCTTCCTCCCCCTTCGAATTCTATAACGCCGACAACCGCTGGCGGGTCTATACAGTCTGCCAGGTTATCCTGGGTATAGGTAAATATGCTCAGTTTTTTGTCGGACAATCTGACCCGTTCCCGTTGAT
>WOUX01000020.1:10092-13017 GCA_009773075.1 bacterium
CTCTGTGGCGGATACTGTTGCGTGCCACAGGCAGTACATTTTGAACCATACAGGGCAAGATGGTCTTTGGCGTGTCTCCACATGGCAACTGCTGCGGCAGGATTTCGATCAGGACGTGCAGCAGGAGCTTTTGGCACAAGCCCTCTAAAGTTCAGGTACTTTTGGTAGCTCGGGAGATCCTTCTTAGATGCCAGTTGCCCCTTTATTCCAGACCTGTTCCTTATTTTTTCTATCTTTTCTGTAACCTTCAACAGTATGGCATCGCATCCGTTGCTGTAGGACAATACAAGGATATTGTCTCCTGCTTTGGCATCTTCCAATGCCTCAACAAGCATCATCAGAGGCAGTGCCGTTCCAGTATTTCCCACAAGGGGAAGTACGGAATCTTTGAACTGTTCCGGTGCTAATCCCAGTGCACTACCCATACCCTGCTGCCTTCTTACGTTTGGCCCGGAGATGACAACCCTGGCAAAGTCTTTAGGCCCCAACTTGTGCTTCTTCAACAAGGCGGATGCTGCCTCCGGAATCAACTTTGAATATCCTACATCAAAACCAAAACGATCCTCCCATGCCTGAACATAAGGCTCTGAAGAGGGTCTCCATACGTCAATCATTTCGTTGGATATGGATACACTGTCAACGATTTCTGCCGCAACATCTGTACTTCCAACTACTAAGGCAGCAGCACCATCCCCAAATGTCTGTTCCATCTCCCCCTGCGTTTTTGCCATTCGCGTATCAGAGCCAGTAACCAGGATATTCTTCAATGAACCTGCTTTGACGGCATCCACCGCTGCTATTAAAGCTCCAGTGCCTGCCCTCAGCGAATTGGTGAAATCAAGGGTTCGTGTATTCCGGTCCAAATCCAGTGCTGTAGCCCCTATTGTGGAAACCATCTTTTCCGCATAAGGAGAGGTGGTGGTGGCAAAATAAAATCCGTCAACTTTGCTTCGATCTATTCCCCTCAGGCAGTCAATTGCTGACCCAATGGCCATAGTAAGACTGTCTTCGTCGAAGTTGGCAACGGACCGCTCTCCTTTCCCCTGTGGAGCGATACCCCATGCCTTTGCGATTTCCATCCTGGGCATCCTATACAATGGGATATATGCCCCGTAAGAAGTAATCCCTACCATATTAGCTCCTCCTTATCTAATTATTTTGGAATGTACGATGCATTCCAGTGAACAAAATGTCGACGATAATTTTGAGAGCCGACCAAAAAAGACACTATCGGAATTAACTTTTCTTGTCAAGAAAAAGTGTCAGGAAATATACCCCGAGTATAATTCCAAGTTTGAAAGGTATTGTTGAACTTGGGCATAATCCTTTATTTTGTTGTATACTTCTCCCGGAGTTTGTGTTTCAATATCTTTCCTACTGGACTTTTAGGAAGGCTGGTTGCAAATTCAACAGATTGTGGTACGGCATCTGAGGAGAGGTGTTGCTGGCAAAGGCTTATGATCTCTGATGGGCTGGCTTTCTTTCCTGTCTTTAAGATAATAACTGCCTTGACTGCTTCACCCAGTTCATCATCAGGCACTCCTATTACTGCTGCCTCCTGTACGGCGGGGTGTTTGTATATTATATCCTCTATTTCAGAAGGAGAAAGGATCTTACCCTTGCTGGTTATAATATCCTTCCTTCTTCCTACAAGATAGATGTATCTTTCTTCATCAATAGTAGCCATGTCACCCGTATATAAATAGCCTCCCCGTATGGTTTCCTCTGTTGCCTTAGGTGCATTCCAATAACCCGCCATCATACTTTTCCCCTTAGCAATTACCTCTCCTACTTCACCAGGGAGAACATCATGTCCCTGCTCGTTTACTACCCTGGCGTGCATGTTGATTGCCTCTCTGCCGCAGGAGCGCAACTTATTTACCGTTTCTAGGGGTCCCTCCGGGACGATGTCTTCAGGAGGGAGAAACGTAATAGGGCTCATTTCACTTAAACCATAAACCTGCCCGAATATATTGCCAAAGGTTTTTACCGCACGCTTCCATACCTCTGTTGGCAGGGGGGTTCCTGCAACGACTATGCAGCGGAGGGAACTGTGGTCGTATCTGTTCAACTCCGGAAAATCAAGACGCAAAGGCAGGAAAGGAGAACCTAAGAAGCTAGTCGTTATCTTCTCTTGCTGGACCGCTTCTAGTACTGACATGGGATTGACATCCTTCAATATTACTATAGTACATCCCATATATAAGTGAGTGAAGATCAGCCAGGGGATAAGCTGTCCCCAGAAGGCAGGGACAGCAAAGAGGCAAATATCATCATGAACGATACGGTAAGCCCACATCACATTTAACATGGTAACCAGGGAGCTTCCGTAAGTGTGCATTATCTGCTTTGGAAGGCCTGTGGTTCCACCACTGCATACCAGAAAAAGGAGGTCATTCTCTTCGATTGGTACTTCTGGAGCTGCTGGGGAAGAGGAGTTTATTAATGCATCATAGCCTTTCATATCATCTTGAGGATTACCCAGAATGATAAAGTTCTTGACTGACTTTAATTCAGGACGGAGAGAATCGATTAAGCCTTTGTAATTTTCCCCAAGGACAACGGTATTTGCTTCGGCATTGTTTATTAGATAAATAAGCTCTCGTGGGGTTAGACCCGGATTAAGGAGAGTGCTTACCGTTCCTCCTTTAATCCCGGCACAAGCAATCTCAATATGCTGAGGACACGTATCGGCCACTATGGCTATTCTGTCCCCTTTTTTTACACCGAGGTCAGATAAGGCATTGGCAAGTTTATTGACTCTGTCATTGAGATCACTGAATGTAAGACGGTTTGTTTGGAATACCAAAGCTGTCTTATTGGGGTATCTTCTTGCGTTTCTTTCCAGGATTTCACCTAACATAATATCACCTCTTTTAACCTTTATTATCAAACCGCATCAAAGGAAAAACTAATGCTTGTGTT
>WOUX01000021.1 GCA_009773075.1 bacterium
TGGAACTCGGAACACACATCGTACCCCCCTGGTATCTATAAAGATACTTGGTAAGAGTGGAATGGTGGAGATTGTTTGTTGGTTCAATTAGTTTATGAGGAATTAGAGTGTTTTAAAAACTGGACACATCTGCTGATTATGGCAAACTGTTGGTTCTCTACTACCTAACAGGAGGCTATAAAAGCGATGTATCCAATCTCATATTACACTATGACAAGACAAAGTAAAGACCCAAAATACATCCGGCTTGAGATGGTTAGATATGCCAAGGAAAATGGTGTCAAGCCTGACGCAAGGGCATTTATTTTTTGATGACCGCTCAAAGGGAATTTTTCAGTGTGAATTAATTCGGATTATCGATGAATTGATGCCTGTCACTCAGATATCAAAGCACATAATGGCTAGATTTCCCTTGACAAATTAAAGAGAAGTCATATATTTTCTTTAAAAAAGGTTCCTTTTTGTTGAAGAGGTCTGAGGGTTCGGGGGCAACCCTTAAAAGGGGAGAATAATGAAAGAAATCCTGATTGTTATATCGATAGTAGCTGGATATTTTATATTGAATATGTGGGTTTTACCAAAGCTCGGCATTAACACATGAATGAAAAAATCGTGTACGGTTGAGGATCAATCCGTAAAAGACACCAAGGTTAAAGATTGATTAATAATGATTGAGGGTAAACGGGCTGTTATCCAAACAGCCAACTATCTTAAAGACGAGAGGAGTAAATATGTCGATAAAAGACAATTCAAATGACAAAGATTCTTCTGCAAAAAGCCTTACCTGTAAAGTCCATAATGTCAAACGTCAGGAAGAAGAGGAAAACATTCATAAGGGCGTTGTAAGTTCATTTCGCAGGCTGGATGGGCTGCCATTAATTGAAACAAAGGATGGGAAATTGAGTACATTATAACCGTAAAGCATGGAAGTGTTATGTATGGAAAAAGAGTCAACTAAATCCTTGAGTCAAAAAACATAGGGATGATTTTGAAGTAGGGAGGACTGTCTATTCTATGAGGCTAGATAATGACGAAAAATAAAGATCAAAGAGAAATCGTTTTACCCATAACGCTCTACAAAGAACCAGAATTAAGGAATCCTTACATGATTACAGCGTGGCCTGGCATGGGAAACGTTGCTTTAAAAGCAGCAACCTATATGAGAGAAAAACTGGGAGCTGAAGAATTCGGCGTAATAAATCCCGCCGGGTTTTTTCAATCTAATATAGTCTACATCAGAAACAACCTGATAGAGCCAATAAAATTACCGGAGAATAAATTTTACTATAAGAAAAACGAGGGGGCGGAGAATGATATTATATTCTTTATAGGGGATGCCCAACCTCTTTCTGGCAGGGAATATGAGTTTGCTGATATGGTTTTGGATGTTGCAGAAAGATTTAAGGTCAAGATGGTATACTCTTTTGCAGCATTTGCTATAGACACCCACTATAAGGAAAAACCAAAGGTCTGGGGAGTAGCCACCAGCAAAGAACTCCTAGAAAAGTTAGAAAACAACAATGTATTATCTATGAATAACGGTCATGTCGGTGGTATGAACGGAGTAATACTGGGGGTAGCTAAGGAAAAGGGGATAGAAGGTATTTGCCTGCTTGGCGAAATGCCCTACTATGCGACTCAGATAGAAAATCCAAGATCGTCCCAGGTTATACTTGAGGTTTTTGCAAAAATTATAGGCATCAAAATCGATATGACCGAGCTTGAAGTTTTGGCTAGATACACAGAAAGTGAAATAGAAAAGTTCTTCCTTAAAATAGAAGATCTTAAGTTAGACCAGATGCTAGAGAGGGGGGGGAATAAATCCCCAGGTTATATCCATTAAATAGTTCAAAAGGATACTCTCCCCTATTTTTCCATCCAAACCAGGATACCATGTGCCTTCCCTTTTCCAATTTCAACAGACAAAAAACTTGACAAATAATAGCAATTATGGTTTAAAATTAACATTTAATTTCTCGGCGTTCGAGGAATTATATTTTTGGATCATTCGTAAAAAAGTTGAATACAGGTCAATAAATAGGGAATTTTAGAGAGGGAATCGGCTCAAATGAAGAGGACATTTCAACCCAGTAATCTAAAGAGAAAAAGAACCCATGGTTTTTTGTGTAGGATGAGAACTAGATCAGGAAGGGCAGTAATAAAACGTAGAAGGGCAAAGGGAAGACAAAGACTATCAGTTTAGCCAAAGGCTTGCCAGATAAACTATCTTCTTTAAATAAAAGAGTGCTCATTGTTAGTAAAATGTCAGGATATTCCTTACGGAAAGATGAAAGGATTTTAAAAGGGCCTCATTTTAAGGAAGTGCTGACAAACGGGGAAAGATTTCAAACTGGCAATTTTGCCGTAATATTTAACCCCAATGATGCGGATAAAAACCGTTTGGGTATTATAGTTAGCAAAAAGGTGGGGAATGCGGTTAAAAGAAACAGGGTCAAACGTTTAGTTAGGGAATTTTTTAGACTCAACAAGACCCAAATCCCGTGTTGTCACGATATAGTATTTATTGCGAAGAAAGGGGCGGCTTCCCTGAATTATTTTACACTATATGAGGAATTGAAAGGATTTCTGGAATAAAGTCAAGTAGTTGGGGTACTAATTAAGAATTACGATTCGCTGAGATTATAGGTTTTGCCCTGAATACTTTTTGAAACCTATGTAATGATAAAAAAAACTATAATAGCAGTCATCAGGTATTATCAAAAATTCTTATCTCCCCTAAAATTTCCCTCTTGTCGATTTAGTCCAACCTGCTCTTCCTACGCAATTCAGGCCTTAGAAATCCATGGGTTATTTAAGGGTTTAGGATTGTCTATTCTGAGGATGCTGAAATGCCATCCCTTTCATCCTGGAGGCTACGACCCTGTGGCTAAAAGCGATGGGAAATAGAATTTTGTCTGGAGTTTGTTAATGGAAAAGAGAGCCTTTATAGCTGTAATTTTATCTTTATTGGTCCTTTTTTTATACCAGTATCTTGTAGATAAAAACAAAAAAATGCCGGCAACCAAGGAGGTCCCACAAACCGAGGTTACGGAACCTAAAAAAGAAGGATTAGAAGGTATGTCCAGGGAAGAAAGAATCCTCCCTGAGACAATGAGTAAAATGTCCCTTGTTAAAGTTCAGAAGATTACACAAAAAGAGGAAAAAGAGATAACAGTAACAACAGACTTATATACTGCTGTCTTTACTACTCGTGGTGCTAAACTGAAGAGTTGGAAACTACAAAAATATAAAGATAAGATTGGAAAAGACGCTCAAAATATAGACTTGGTAACAGGCAGGAAATCAGAGGGTTATCCACTGGGCTTAGAGTCCTCCAAACCCGATTTGCATGATATCAGAGAGGCTTTGTTCGAAGTTGATAAGGGGTCTCTATCATTGAAGGAAAGAGGGGAACAAGGTTCCATTTCTTTCTCTTGGACTTCTCCTCATGGCATAGAACTTATTAAAAAGTTTACCTTTTCTGCAGGCAAGTATCTGGTTGGGTTAGATGTAAACATTTCTAACCTCTCTGATAAAGACACTAAAGAAGATGTCGCTCTAAGCTGGAAGACCAAACTCGATCCCTCAAAAGAAGTAGACAGTTATAGTTTCTCAGGTCCAGTAGCCTTGATAGATGGGAATTTGGAAGAAGTAGAGATTAAGAAATTGGATAAAGATAGGGCATACTCTGGTACAGTTAAATGGGCTGGTTACGAAGATAAATACTTTATGTCTTCAATAATTCCTAAAGAATCCCGGAAGGTAAAACTGAGGATGTCTAAATCCTCCGGAGATGTGGTGTCCGTTGATATTGTTGAACCAATAGAACCATACCCTGGAGGGAAGATGTTGCATAGCTACTCCCTGTATCTAGGTCCTAAGGACATTGATGTACTAAAATCCGTTGGGGCTGATTTACAAAAAGCCCTTAACTTTGGATGGTTCGACATTATTGCAAAACCTCTATTGATCTTTTTAAAATATATAAATAAAGGCACCCATAACTTTGGACTGGCGATTATCGTTTTAACCGTAGTTATAAAAATCCTCTTCTTTCCTCTAACTCATACCAGTTATAAGTCTATGAAAAATATGCAGAAAGTTCAACCCTTGATGCTTAAACTAAAGAAGAAGTACAAAGACGATAAAGAAAGATTAAACAAAGAGATAATGGCACTATATCGATCCCACAAGGTCAACCCATTGGGTGGATGTCTCCCTATGATTTTGCAGATCCCTGTCTTTTTTGCTTTATACAAAGCATTATTGGGGTCCATTGAGCTGAGACATGCCCCTTTTATCTTCTGGATTAATGATTTATCTGCAAAGGACCCTTACTACATTACCCCCATTATAATGGGTGCCTCAATGTTTATACAGCAAAAGATGACCCCTACCGTTGGAGACCCAATGCAAGCAAAAATAATGTTACTGATGCCTATTGTATTCACAGTTATGTTCCTTAATTTTCCATCCGGGCTCGTCATTTACTGGCTAGTCAATAATGTGTTATCTATTGGCCAACAGTTCTATATTAACAAGTATACGGCATAATCCAAGGAGGTACACAATGGTTTTTATTGAAACAGATGGTAAAACAGTTGAAGATGCAATTGAAAAGGCTTGCCAGGAATTTAATCTCCCTGAAGAGAGATTGAATATAGAAATTATTTCGGATGGTATCAGTGGTTTATTTGGTTTTATGGGAAGAAGAAAGGTAAAAATTAAAGCCAGTTTAAAGAAGATTGATGGTAAAGAGAAACTTGAGAATGCAAAAAAGACGCTGGAGGAAATTCTTGCCAGATTAAAGGTAGATGCTACTGTTAATGCCGAAGACCTCGGTGATAAAATACTTCTCAATATCAACGGAGATGGCAGCGGTCTGCTCATTGGCAGGAGAGGTCGGACGTTAGATGCTTTACAGTACATTGTTGACAAAATAGTCAATCGCTCCTCAGGAGATAGAAAGTGGATTATTATTGATACTGAAGGCTATAGGGAAAGAAGGACAGAATCCTTAAAAAACTTAGCCCTAAAATTGGGCGAAAAGGTCAAAAGGTTTGGAAAGCCTGTTTATATAACCCCATTAAATGCTCATGACCGAAGAGTCATCCACATGACCCTCCAGGGCGATGCCCAACTCATAACAAAGAGCAAAGGTGATGGGCACCTGAGAAAGGTGGTTATCTCCGCCAAAAAAGGTTTATAGCTTTAAGCAAATAATGATTGATGAGGATACAATAGCAGCCATAGCCACCCCATTTGGTACAGGTGGGATTGGAATCATCAAGATTAGCGGGCCTAAGTCTTTTGAAATTGCAAAAAAAATTTTCAGGAGAAAGGCTCAACCTTCCGCATTAAAACCCTACCACTTACACTATGGCGAGGTAATAGATACTCAGGATGGCTCGGTAATAGATGAAGCCTTGCTGTCATTCATGCAAAAACCGACATCCTATACCAAAGAGGATGTGGTTGAGATAAACTGCCATAGTGGCTTTCTTGTTTTACAAAAAGTCCTTGAAATCGTATTAAAAGAAGGGGGCAGACTAGCAGAGCCGGGAGAATTCACAAAAAGAGCCTTTATTAACGGGAGAATTGACTTATCACAGGCTGAGGCAGTAGTTGACATAGTCAATTCCCAAACAAATGCCAGCCTTAGGGTAGCCACCCAACAACTAAAAGGTATTTTATCAAAAGAGATAATGAAGCTAAAAGAGGGCTTGTCAAACGTGTTAACTTATATTGAAGCCTCTATTGACTTTTCAGAAGAAGACATCGACATAATCCCACCTCATGAACTGCTGAACAAGATCAAAGTATTGATGGATAACATCAGGACATTAATAGACAGCTATGAAGAAGGAAGGTTTTATAGAGAGGGTATCTCAGCCATTATTATTGGAAAGCCTAATGTAGGAAAGTCCAGTTTGCTTAATGCCTTGCTCAAAGAAAAGCGGGCTATCGTCACCTCTATACCTGGAACAACTAGGGATATTATCGAAGAAGCAATCAGCGTTAAAGGATTCCCATTGAAGATCATGGATACAGCAGGGATAGGAGACACTAAAGATGTTATCGAAAAAGAAGGTATCAGATTAGCCAAAGAAAAGTTGGCCTCCGCTGACTTGGTGATACTGGTAATAGACAGCAGTCAGGAGTTGGACCAGGGAGATTTTGACATAATTGAGGAACTGATCGACAAGAAAGTCATAATTGCATTGAATAAGATTGATTTGGTACAGGAGAGCTCCATTAGGAGAGCTAAAGATAAATTAAAGAATTATTCCATAGTGCCCATCTCTGCTTTATATTCTGAAGGAATAGAAGAATTAAAAGAGGCGGCATTTTCTGCTATTATCCAGCATAAATTAGACTCCCCCCCATCGGTATTTATCACTAATATAAGGCATAAAATAGCTCTGGAAAAGGCACTGGAAAATCTAGCATATGCCGAAGAAAGCCTAATTAGAGAAATGTCCCCGGAATTTACGGCATTAGATATACAGCTTTCACTGAAATGTTTGGGCGAAATCGTTGGTGAAACTACCTCAGATGACATCCTGGATAGAATCTTCTCAGAATTCTGTATTGGAAAATAGACTGTTAAACTTACTTATTTACTCTTATTTCAGAAATAGCCCTTTCTCTTTAAATGAGATGTACCCGGCACTGCCTATTATCAGGTGATCGAGTGGTGTCAAATCAACAGCGTGGCAGGCTTTAACCAATCTTTCGTTTAATAATAAGTCGTGCTTGCTGGGCTTTAAACTACCTGAAGGATGATTGTGAACGAAGATGAGCCCGGAGGCATTCAATTCAAAGGCCTTTTTGATTATCTCCCTGGGGTAGACAGCGGATTGATCGACAGTGCCCTTAAATAAATCCTCAGCAGCCAGGACCACATTGGCACTATTCAGATAAATAACCTTGAAAACCTCTTCTTTTAGATTTGACATTGATAAAGAAAGGTATTCGAGCACATCCTCAGGTCCGTTAATAATAGCCTTACCAATGATCTCTTCTTTCAATTGCCGCTTTGCAATCTCAGTAGCTGCGAGCAATTGTGCAATCTTGGCAGTCCCTAAGCCTTTAATTTCTTCCAGTGCGTTTCTATTGGCATGCAGTAACCCCCCAAGGCCACCAAACTGTTCAAGAAGTTCTCTTCCCAACGAGACCGCATCCTTTCCTTTCATGCCTGTACGGAGTAGTATAGCCACCAATCCGGCATCGGATACATATTCAGGGCCTTTCTCCAATAATAGCTCTCTAGGTCTTTCTGACCTCGGCCAATTCTTTATTCCATCCGTTTTCTTGGTTTTATCCATCTTATTAAGCAAATTATCCTTGACATGTTCTCTTTTCTTCCCCATAATTTCCTCACCCTGTTAAAAGGTTTGGTTCTTCTCCCAGAACCCTTGACGCCTTGAATTCTTTTCATCGACTAACTCTTTGGGAGATGAAACATAAGTATATTGATATTGCAGGAAACGTCAATACAGAATTTATTTTACAATACCAGTTTATATTACAAGATGCGGGCATTTTTTCGCTTAATAAAATTGTTCTGCTAAAAGGAGATACAAGATATGATTATCTTTGATGACAAGAAATTGATAGAAACCAAGTTCAAAAATGAACAGGAAATCGAAGATCTTGTCATCGCAAACTCAGAGCATTTCTTCGGGCCATCGTCAGTTATGATTCCGAAAGCTAAGATTAAAACAAAAGACGGATTTGGCACAATTCCTGATGGTTTCGCCATCGACATCGCTTCTCGCGTTTGGTATGTGGTCGAAGCCGAGCTGGGACACCACAACGTATGGACTCACATAGCGCCGCAGGTTACAAAGCAGCTTTTGGCCGTTTCACGATTAGAGACACGGCAACTACTGACTGAGCTTCTTGTCCAGATGGTAACTGAGGATTCAAGCATCAAGGAAAAGTTCGAGGATGAGGGAATCAAGGAAATCAATATTCGGAAGGTACTCAGCGATATTTTCGAGAAATCACCTATTATTGGAATGCCCATTAATACAGTCTCCAACGATCTCAGAGAGTGGGCAGAAACATTAAAAAACGATGTTCGACTCTGGATCGTAAAAAAGATCGTAAAAAAGTACTCACAGTTCGGAGCACCACACATTATCGCATATGAGATTCCGGAAGAATATCGACCCATACTGGACACAACAGAGAGAAACGATCGATCAAAGTCCGGCATTCGGACTTACGATGTTTCACTCTCTGATCTCGTAAATGCGGGAATACTTTTGGAGGGAGCAGAACTTACGCTCAGTTACAAGCCTCGCGGAGGAAAGCAGAGAATTTACAAAGGCGTTTTGTCCTTAGATGGAAGCATTACCGTACTGGAACAAAATTACTCTAGCCTTTCCTACGCAGCAGTTGCATGCCTTCAAGATGCTGGTAGCGAGAGAACAACTGTAAATGGTTGGACAAGTTGGAAAACACGAGACGGCAAGTTCCTTTCTCAACTCAGATCTGAATACGTGGCTAAAATGGAAACAGAAGCAGAACAATCGGATTCAAGCGACGCTTGATAGCGGACATTGTATGCCAAAAGGGGTGGTGATGCCATGACTACGAATGAGATTAAGGAAGTTCTTCTTTGGTCTGTCTGTATCAATTATGGATTACTGCTCGTCTGGTTCGGGGCCTTCGTCTATGCACACGACTGGATTTTTCGGATGCATACGAGGTGGTTCAAGCTATCCGTTGAGACCTTTGACGCCATAAACTATGCAGGAATTGCAACCTACAAAATAGGAATCGTCCTGTTCAACCTGGTGCCTTTGGTCGCACTTTGCCTTTCGTCATAACAGTGCTTCCTATGGCTTATGGTACTATCACTGCAATAAGTCAACCCCTGTCTGCCTGACAGGTAGGCATTTAACCTTTACACAAGTAGATTGCAGTGGCCCGGTACAAATGATTACTCTTATTCCCAGGGAAAGTTCATCCCCATCTTTTTTGAGAAACAAATCCTACCAAGAGGACAAACATTAATACAGATACTCAAACAGAAAGTGGGTTTCGATTATCCAGGTAACCAATCTTGAAAGAATCTATTGAAGAAATCCTTTATAAAGCGGCAAATGAAATAAATGTCTCTTTGACCCCCAAGGAGATTGAATTATTTAAAACTTACCTAATGGAGCTAAAGAGGTGGGGCTCTAAAACAAATATTACCGCCATACATGATAACTTAGAGATTGTGATCAAACATTTCATTGACTCCCTTTCCCCGTTGAAATATATACCTCAAGGCTCCTCCTTGTTGGACATTGGTTCAGGAGGAGGATTTCCTGGTATACCTTTGAAGATTGCCAATCCATCTTTAGATGTCACACTACTTGATTCTACCCTGAAGAAGGTAAACTTCCAAAAACACATAATAAGACTACTCCATTTTAATAAGATTAAGGCACTACATGGGAGAGCCGAAGATAAAGATATGCATGGGAATATAGGTTCAACCTTCGATGTGGTTATTTCAAGGGCATTTTCAGGTTTAGGGAAGTTTTTAGCCATAGGAGAGCCCTATTTGAAAAGAGGCGGAGTCCTGATAGCTATGCGGGGCAGAGAGGCAAAAAGGGAACTAACTGATAATGAAGAAATCTTGATCCACTTGAGGTTAGCTGTTGTTGATATAGTTGAATTTTATTTGCCGTACTTAAGTGAAAAGAGAAGCCTTATTGTATTTTCCAGGTAACTATTTTAGACAGATAGACTGAAGACTGTTAGTACACTTCAGCCTTTGGTCTTCAGCCAAACGGCCTGTTTACCAACTAAATTTGTCGAAGCGTTTGGGGCTTTTGTGTATTCAGAATTCGACAGCTTTGATAGCCTGCTAGCCGTTTTAGAAAGGTGCTTTCAAGAGTCTCCAAAAAGCAAAAAGTTCCACGTGAAACATCCGATTTCCCCTTTTCAAAAGATACGTTCTGTGTTATTATTTAGTTCACACTGAAAAATGAAAAATTCCCTTTGGGGCGAACATG
>WOUX01000022.1 GCA_009773075.1 bacterium
CTCGGCCAGCCAGTCTTTGGCAGAGGGAGCTTCTGAGCAGGCCTCTGGGCTGGAGGAAACCTCCTCCTCGATAGAAGAGATGGCCTCCATGACCAAGCAGAATGCGGACAATGCCAAGCAGGCCAACGCCCTGATGGCGGATACAAGCAGGGTGGTGGAGGAGGCCAATCGTTCGATGGTGGAATTGACAGAATCGATGCAAGATATCTCAACGGCCAGTGAGGAGACAGCCAAGATCATCAAGACGATTGATGAGATTGCATTTCAGACCAATCTGTTGGCACTGAATGCGGCAGTCGAAGCCGCCCGCGCTGGAGAAGCAGGAGCCGGATTTGCGGTGGTGGCTGATGAGGTGAGGAATCTGGCGATGCGTGCTGCGGATGCGGCCAAGAATACAGCCGGTTTAATCGAAGGCACGGTCAAGAAGATCAAGAACGGATCGGATATTGTGGCAAAGACAAATGAGGCTTTTGGGAAAGTGGCAACAGGGGCCAAGAAAGTGGGTGAGCTGGTTGGAGAGATTTCTGCCGCCTCGGATGAACAGGCTCAGGGAGTTAATCAGATCAACAAGGCCGTGGCCGAGATGGACAAGGTGGTGCAGCAGAATGCGGCCAATGCGGAGGAGTCTGCTTCTGCCTCAGAGGAGATGAATGCCCAGGCGGAGCAGATGAAAGAGTTTGTCAGAGACCTGGTTATGCTGGTAAGGGGCAGCAATGGCAACGGAGTCGTTTCTTCGGCTTCATTGAGTCGTTTGGAGAGTGTCCATCATCAAACCCTGGCGCTCACCCATCAGCCAAAGGGAGATATCCGTAAACCCCTGGTCACTCCTGCGAAGCCTGGAAATGGGAGAGTTGCAGGGGTCAAGGTAGTGATGCCGGAACAGGTCATTCCCCTGGAAGAAGATTTTAAGGATTTCTAGAAAGAAATTTTACTTAAAGTTTTTCACCTCTTTGCCGATATTAATATTAATACTTGAGTTGTTACATTGGTTAAATTTGTTGCTATTGGTTCATTGGTTATATGCGGTAAAGGGATAAAACATGTCCGGGTTATTTTACTCCACCTCTGAGGTAGCTGATTTATTCGGAGTCAATAGGGTTACAATTTATAGGTGGGTAAAAAAGGGGAAAGTAAAAGCGTATAAGATCGGTAAACATATTAAAATACCTGTTTCCGAGGTGGAGAGATTAAGGAGGGAATTCGGTTTGCCAGAAATGATCTTTCCCTGATGCCTTGAACTTAAACAGGTAGACACAGAGGCACAGAGCACCAAAGGCACAAAGTGACGTTTTTAAAATAGGGAAAAGGAGGGCTTGAATTATGCAATCTGTTTTGAATGAAGTAAAAGAAAACTCGGCGTCTAAAACATTGGAAGGATTGGAAAACAAAGAGGGGAAATACCTTACGTTTGGCCTAGGGGGTGAGGAGTACGGTTTAGAAATCCTTAAGGTTAAAGAAATTATCGGTATTATGAATATTACTTTTGTCCCTCATACACCGATGTATGTGAAGGGGGTGATCAATCTCAGAGGAAAGGTTATTCCTGTCATTGATCTGCGATTGAAGTTCGGCATGGACTCACTCGAATACAATGAACGCACATGTATCGTTGTCGTTGACATCGCAGATAAATCAGGGAATAAGGTCATGATAGGTATTGTGGTGGATTCCGTTTCCGAGGTTTTGAATATCAAGGCTGAAGAAATTGAGGATACACCAACCTTTGGCGTCAGATTGAATACAGATTATATATTGGGTATGGCTAAAGTCAAAGGGGGGATCAAGATTTTGCTCGATATTGACGAGGTATTGGGGGCTGAGGAAGTTGCCGCATGGGACAGGGCTGCATAACCATTCAGAACTTATAAAAAATAGGGGGTAACTATCATGTTTAATGAAATCTTAATATTTGGTGGTGGTATTCTTGCTACCGGGGCAGTCATGTGTACAGCAATCCTGTACATGGTTTTCAAAAAGAATCTTGTCTTCAAGCTCTGGATTAGATTGATGCCCAGTATAGTTATACTTTGTTTAGCCATCTTCATCTTAGGAAAAGTGGGAATATATAATGTTCTGGTTTCTGCTATTACACTTATTACAGGGGTTTCTGTTATGGTGGCGGGCTTGATTTTTGTAGGAAGAAGTATGTTTATACCGGTAAATAATGTTATCGAAAGCCTCATCAACATGTCGGGTCGGTTGATCACCAGTTCCGGTCAGATTTCAGACGCGAGCCAGCATTTAGCAGAGGGATCATCCGGGCAGGCATCTTCTCTCGAGGAGACTTCAGCCTCTGTGGAGGAACTCTCTTCCATGACAAGGCAGAATGCAGACAATGCAAATCACGCAAACGCCCTTATGAACGAAACGAAACAGATCGTTTCCCGTGCCAATGATTCCATGAAGAACCTCACCAAGTCCATGGAAGACATCTCCATTGCCAGTGAAGAAACATCCAAGATTATCAAGACTATTGACGAGATAGCCTTCCAGACGAATCTTCTCGCATTGAATGCGGCAGTGGAGGCAGCCCGTGCAGGTGAAGCAGGCGCTGGATTTGCCGTGGTAGCCGAGGAGGTGAGAAATCTGGCTATGAGGTCTGCAGAGGCAGCTAAAAACACCTCCGGTTTGATTGAAGGTACGGTCAAAAAGATCAAGGAAGGGTCGGAACTGGTTATTAAAACGAACCATGAGTTTTCTGAGGTTACCAAAAGTACCGGAAAGATTGGCGAATTGGTGAGTGAGATTGCTGCTGCTTCTCAGGAGCAGGCCCACGGTATTGGACAGATTAACAATGCCGTTACTGAGATGGACAAGATCATCCAGCAGACAGCCGCCAATGCGGAGGAATCGGCCAGTTCTGCAGGAGAACTGATCGGTCAGGCTGAAGAGTTGAGAAGCAATATCTCAAACTTAACCGATGTGCTCGGCATAAATGGAAATGGAAAGATGGCTGGCATTCAAAGGCAAATAAGCAACAACGGAAGGAAGAGGGAAACATTTGGCCCAGTTCATAAGGTGTTGCCAAGACAGGGGAAGATAGCAAGGGAAGAAGCCCCTGCCCCTCGCAGGACAGGGTTGGTCCTTCCCAATGAGGTGATTCCTCTCGAGGAGGGAGATTTTAAAAACTTCTAACAAAAAAATAATATGAGGGGGTAGTAACGATGAAAAAAGTATTTATGCTGATTTTAGTCTGTACTTTATTACTGGCAGTTGTTTATGCACCAAGCACGGGTACCGCCGCACAGGAAATGGGGGAGAGGGCTACCGCTCTCTTGGTAGAGAAGGCCGTAGCTTTCTTAAAAGCAAATGGGAAAGATGCTTCTTTTGCAGAGTTTAACAAAAGTAACGGAAAATTTTCAGACGGCAGTCGGTATGTTTATGTCGTAGACTCTAAAGGGAATACGTTGGCCCATGGGGGCAATAGCGGTATGATTGGTAAAAATTTATACGAATTGAAGGACTCGGATATGAAACCTTTTATGAAAGAAATTATTAATAATGCGATGTCGGAAGGTTTTGGATGGGTTGATTATAAATGGCCAAATCTTCCCATAAGCAACAAAGCCGTACTCAGATCAGCTTATTTTAAAAAGGTTAATGATGTTATTATCATCTCTTCAACACTAAAATGAGGTAACCGTTCACGGTTTACAGTTATCGGTTCACGGTCGAAAAAAACAGAAGGTAGAGGACAATTATGGGGTCATCTTTTGAAAATTTAGAGAGTTGAAATCAATATCCAAAATGCTTCAAGTTTTATATAACAGCGGGCTTAAGCCTGCTGTTGTAATTACCGACAACCGTGAACGGTTACAAAATGAGTTGTCAGATGGCTGGCATGTTTTTGGCTGTTTTCATGAAACAGGGGGGTAAATTGATATGAAGAAAATTTTTAAAAATATGAGTATGTCAAAGAAATTAATGTTAGCTCCAACAGTCGTATTCATCTTCCTCATTGCTCTTTCCTGCGTGTCCTATACTGGACTTTCAAATCAGAAAATGGCAATAGAGGACATCGTTAACAACCGATTTAAGGCATACCAGAGAAGTTCTGAGATTGCCAAAAGTATTGCCAATGTACATGCAAATCTCTACAAGATCATCAGTTGGACAGGTGCAAATCGTGATGCGGATATAATCCAGGCCCTCTCAGATGAACAGAAAGCCCAGATTAAAGGGAATATTGAGCCGATACAAAATATCTTAAAATTTAAGATGTCCACAGGGAAGGAAAAGAAGCTTCTTCAAGCCTCTCTGGAGCAGTTGATAGAGTATCAGAAACAGGCATTAGCGGTATGTGATGTGGTAAAGACCGATGTCAGCATGGCAACTATGTTTATGGGCACTGCCGACGAAAAATATAACACCCTCAACCAAACCCTGAGGGAACTCCTCGTATTCGAAGAGATGCTCAGTGAAGAGAGGTACAATTTTTCTCTCAAAAGCTTCAACTCTGTATTAACCGCCTTTGTAATATTGCTGGTAACCGCCATTGTAATATCGGTATTGAGCAGCCTCTTTATGTCCAGGCTTATCACCCAACCGGTTAAACAAACAATGGATGTCATCAAAAATGTTGCCGATGGTGATTTAACTCAGGATATTGAAGTGGACTCCCGAGATGAGATCGGTGAACTCGCAGAGGCTGTCAACACGATGCGCGTGAAAATGGGAGAGGCAGTTGGTCAATCGGTAGCGATTTCCCACACCTTATCCGAATCAGCATCCGAGCAGGCTGCTTCGCTGGAGGAGACATCTGCCTCTCTGGATGAAACAGCCTCTATGACCAGGCAAAACGCCGGCAATACAACCGAGGCCAATAACCTGATGACGTTGGCCATGGAGACCACGGAAAAG
Organism: bacterium; assembly: GCA_009773075.1. Classification (GTDB taxonomy): domain Bacteria; phylum Desulfobacterota; class UBA8473; order UBA8473; family UBA8473; genus UBA8473. The sequence goes on from WOUX01000022.1 coordinate 4,861, forward strand.
GCCAATAGTTCCATGGCTGATTTAACCAGATCAATGAAGGAAATTGCCGGAGCGAGCGAACAGGCACAGAAAATCGTTAAGAGTATTGATGAAATTGCCTTTCAAACCAATCTTCTTGCTTTGAATGCGGCAGTCGAGGCAGCCCGTGCGGGTGAAGCAGGTGCCGGTTTTGCCGTAGTTGCTGACGAGGTGAGGAATCTGGCGCTACGGGCAACGGAGGCCGCCAAAGGCACCTCCGGTTTAATAGAAGATATCGTCAAAAAGGTCAGGAACGGGGAAGGTCTGGTTTCCCTCACCAACGATGCCTTCAGTCAGGTAACGACCAACTCCACGAAGGTTGTGGGATTAATGGGTGAGGTTGCAGCAGCCTCTCAGGAACAAGCCCAGGGAATAGATCAGATCAATAAGGCCGTGGCTCAGATGAGTACGGTGACGCAGAAGAATGCTGCCAGTTCAGAAGAATTAGCCTCAATCATGTCTATGTTTAAAACAGAGAATCATAGAGGGAAGATTACCTCAGAGAAGCTACACCCCCAAAAGAGCAGCAGAAAAAAAATGATCTTTTCGTCCCCCGGTGGAGAAGTAATCCCCGGGAATTTTATGCCCTTAAAAGAACCGGAGTTCGTTTAAGCTTTATATAACAGCGGGCTTAAGCCTGCTGTTGTAATTACCGTAAACGGTTACAGAAAAGTCTGGTGTCTAAAGGCTAAAGTCCAGTGTCTGAATTGCAATTAGGGTAATATGATGTCTCCCGAACTTAAGGATAATGATTTCAAAAAGATAGTCCGTTTGGTATACGAGCAGTGCGGAATCAATCTCCATGACGGCAAAAGAGAGCTGGTGAAGGCACGACTTTCGAAAAGGCTGAGAGAGGCAGGGTTCACCTCCTTTGCAGATTATTATCGTTATGTGGTCTCAGAGTATGGGAGTTACGAATTGACATCAATGATTGATTCGATCTCCACGAATATGACATATTTTTTCAGAGAGGATGGTCACTTCCAAAAACTACGCACCATCATACCTGCGATGACAGAGGAGAAAGGGCATAATGGCCATACCCCGAAATTGCGGATATGGACCGCGGGTTGTTCGACAGGGGAAGAACCTTATTCACTGGCAATCACCTTAAAAGAACACAGTAGCAAAATTGAAGCAACTATACTGGCTACAGATATATCTTCGAAGGTTCTTAAAACAGCTACAAACGGTATCTACTTGAACGAGAAACTCAAGAATATATTGCCTGGAATTTTGAAGAAATATTTCCAGTACGGTTGTGGTGAATGGGCAGGATATTATCGCGTCAAAGATGAGATCAGGAGGATGATACAGTTTATAAAGTTTAACCTGATGGACCCGCCGCCCCCTGATTTTATTTTTGATATCATATTCTGCAGGAATGTCATGATCTATTTTGACAAAACAACCCAGGGTCTCCTGGTGAACAGGTTCTACAATTGCCTAAAAGATGGTGGATATTTTTTCGTGGGTCATGCGGAAAGCCTGTCAGGGATCTCGCATCCCTTCAAATATATAGAACCGAGCGTTTACAGGAAACATAGTTAATGGGCGATATTATCGTTGGTATCTCGGATATGAATGTGAGCAATAATTACGAAGATGTCCTGATTACCTATGCCCTTGGTTCATGTATTGCAGTAGCTGTTTATGATCCTAAAGTAAAAGTGGGTGGTCTTTTGCACTTCATGCTTCCCGACTCATCAATAGACATAAATAAAGCCGGCGATAAACCGGCAATGTTTGCCGACACAGGGGTCCCTCTTTTATTTAAGTCCTGCTACAGGTTGGGGGCAGTAAAAACGCACATGCTTGTGAAGGTAATCGGTGGGGCAAGCATCCTCGATGATTCAAACTACTTCCGGATCGGTCAAAGAAACCTCACAGCACTGCGGAAAATCTTCTGGAAGAATAATGTAATGATAAATGCAGAAGATACAGGCGAAAACCATAACCGAACCGTTCGTCTCCATGTTTCCGACGGCAGATGTTACGTTAAAAATTCCACGGAGGGGATGAAGGAACTCTAAGGGGGGTGTTATGTCATTCAATATACTCGTCGTAGATGATTCAAATTCAATGCGGGCGGTGATTAAGAAGGTTATATTCTTATCAGGCTTTAAAGTGGACCGCTGTTTTGAAGCAGGCAATGGCAGAGAAGCGCTGGCGGTGCTGGCAGACGATTGGGTGGATGTAATTATATCGGATATTAACATGCCCGAGGTAAATGGTTTGGAATTATTAAACAAGTTACGGCAAGACATTCTTTATAAGGAGATCCCCGTGGTTATCGTAACCACGGAAGGCAGTAACGAACGGATGGAAGAGGTTTTTAACCTTGGGGCAAAGGGATTTATAAAAAAGCCTTTCTTCCCTGAAGAACTGAGAAGGGTTCTTTGCCAGGTCATAGGGGTGGGGGATGACGGTGGATACGAAGATAGAAGAAATGCTGATAGAGGCGATTTTTGAGGTCTTTGAAAAGATGTTTTACCTCTCTCTTGAACCTCTCAATGCGGATCATAAAGGATGCGACATAGCGGCAATCATAGGCCTTGATGGATCTGTAAGGGGAGAAGACGACATAGCGGTAACCATAAACTTTGATGGATCTGTAAGGGGAGAAGGGCAGATCTCTCTTTCGGGAGGGCTGACAGAGATGATGGCGCAAAACATGCTGAGTCTTGACGCCTGTGAAATCACGGAAAAAGACATAGAAGATTGCTCTAAAGAGGCGGCAAACATGATCTGGGGGAATTTCCTCCGGAAGTTCAATGCTGACGAAGCATTTAACCTGTCCATCCCCATATTTAGGAGAAGTCCAGGGGCTATTCCATGCCAGGGGCCGGATTTACAGAATCCTATGTTTAGATTGAACTTTGTGTCAAACGGTGAATGCCTGGAGGTAATAATGACGATGTCCGATCGTAACAGATAGGCTGTAGACTATTAGACTGTAGACTGTAGACTGTAGGCTTTTAGACTGTGCGGTTACTAACAGCCTTCAGCCTAAACACCTGGCTATAACAACTCACATTTGCTCATGAGGGCAGAAAATCTTGAATAAAATTAAAGTCTTGATAGTTGACGATTCTGCTATTGTAAGAAAGATATTTTCAGAGGAGCTTTCAAGATACCCTGACATTGAAGTGATCGGGGTCGCTCCCGACCCATTTGTTGCCAGAGACAAGATCGTAAATCTCAAGCCGGACGTTATTACCCTTGATATAGAGATGCCGCGAATGGATGGTTTAACATTTCTCAAGAAGCTGATGAAATATTATCCACTGCCGACCATCATTGTGAGTTCCCTCACCCCGAAGGGAGGGAAGTTGACACTGGAGGCTCTCGATATCGGGGCAGTGGAGGTGGTCGCTAAGCCGGGGGGCTCTTACTCTGTTGGAGATATGGGTGTACAGTTAGCCGAGAAGATCAGAGCAGCCTCAAAGGCAAGGATAATAGGAAAGAAGACAGGAGATGTCGCAGATTCAGAAAGGTCTGAATCCATAAAGTCCCTTGCCCAGACATCTCATAAAGTCATTGCAATCGGCGCTTCTACGGGCGGAACGGAAGCATTAAAGGTGGTTTTAACCAAAATGCCGTCGAATTCACCGGGGATTCTTGTAGTTCAACACATGCCGGCCAATTTTACCCGTGCCTTTGCAGAGCGGTTAAACAGTATATGCGATATCACTGTCAGTGAGGCTAAAGATAATGACTCGGTAACTCCGGGAATGGCATTGATCGCCCCTGGTAATTTTCACATGATCTTAAGGAGAAGCGGCGCCAGATACTATGTAGAGGTGAGAAACGGGCCCATGGTTAACCATCAGCGTCCGGCTGTTGATATCCTCTTCAAATCAACGGCCAGGTATGCGGGGGCAAATGCGATAGGAGTCATATTGACCGGTATGGGTTCGGATGGCGCAGCGGGACTTCTGGAAATGAAGCAGACGGGGGCAGCCACAATCGCCCAGGATGAAATGTCCTGTGTGGTATTTGGAATGCCGAAGGAGGCCATAAGATTAAATGCCGTAGACAAGGTCCTGCCGTTAAAAGAAATTGCCTCCGAAATAGTAAGGATGGTGTAGAATATGGAATATGCTCTATTAATCAATTTGCTGAACGGAATTGCTTCTGAATTCATGATCCTTGGCAAGGACGATATCGATGTCCCATCTGCCGGTAAATTTCTCAACCATCTCGACAACGTGATAAAGGAGGCAGAAACCCTCAAAATATCTCCCTGATGCAGGAAATTACTGAGAGATATGAGAACACAGGGACGTATCAGGGGAACGTAAGGGAGTTTATTGAGACAGTTTTTTCCCTTACAGGGGAGGAGATAGCGAAAGATACGCAGGAAACGGTTCCCCCTTGTCCACAAGAAGAGGGGGCACCGGAAGAAAAATTTCAGATTGAGGATGAGTCACTGCTGAAAGATTTCATTACCGAGGCACTGGAATATATAGAACAGATCGAAATAAATATCCTCAATCTGGAGCAAAATTCAGAGGACAAAAATTATATAAATGCCGTCTTCAGGCCCTTTCACTCAATAAAAGGGGTGGCCAGTTTCCTTAATCTGGAAGAAATCCGTGATCTATCCCATAATCTGGAAGACCTTCTGGACAAGGTAAGAAGCGACGAATTGCCTGTTACCCCCCAACTTATAGATATTGTTCTGGATGGAGCCGATGCCTTAAAGACGATGATCGGTCAGTTGAAGGACAATCTGGAAGGCAGGGGAGGAGAGCCATTTGAAGTGGATACTACCGGCATAGAAAGCCGGATAAAACAAATTGAAGACCACCGCTTTGTTGAGGAGGTTCCTAATGTAAAAAAGGTGGGGGAAATCCTTATGGATGATGGCATCATTACAGAGGATGTCCTTGAAGAGAGTTTGAAGATAGCACAGGGATCCCCTGAGAAAAAGATTGGAGAGACACTGATAAGCAAGGGTAAGGTTACCCCCAAACAGTTGTCCCAGGCATTGAGAAAACAGGCGGATCAGATCTCCGATACAACAACAATCAGGGTGGATATCGGAAAATTAGATGACCTGATTGACATGGTTGGTGAACTGGTTATCACCCAGTCCATGATTCAGGAGGCTCTTAAAAAACAATTAAATACAGACAGAAACCTCATGAGAAACATTTCTCAGTTCTTCCGGATTACATCGGAACTACAGAGGGTATCCACAGGTCTGAGGATGATACCGATCAAACAGACATTTCAGAGGATATCACGCCTGGTGAGAGATCTTGCCAAAGACGCCGGAAAGTTGGTCGCCGTCGAGATGCAGGGTGAAGAAACGGAGATTGACCGTAACATGGTGGATGAAATCTATAACCCCATTGTCCATATGATACGGAACTCTGTTGATCACGGCATAGAGATGCCGGAAGAAAGGATAAAGCTTGGCAAATCGGAACAGGGTTTGATCCGCTTGAAAGCCTACCACAGGGGGGGGAACATCATCATCGAAATCTCCGATGACGGAAGGGGATTGGACAAAGAAAAAATCCTGGAAAAGGCCATTAAGAACGGCATCATCAACAGCGCCGACAGTCTTACAGATCAGGATATTTTCCGACTCATCTTCCTGCCCGGTCTTTCGACAGCAAAGGCGGTGACAGATGTCTCAGGCCGTGGGGTCGGCATGGACGTGGTAAAACAAGCAGTAGAAAAACTGCGGGGAAAAATAGATATCGAAAGTCTTTATAGGAATGGCACCACCTTCATAGTAAGTTTCCCTCTTACCATGGCCATCATTGATGGGATAATTTTAAAGGTGGGCACTGAATATTATATCCTTCCGACAATGGCGATTCGTCAGATGTTACGTCCCTCTCGGGACTTATACAACAACATTATCGGCAAAGGAGAGACAATTAACGTGATGGGTCAATTGCTGCCGCTTGTAAGATTATATGATTTATTCATGATTTATTCCATATAAAACCTGAATGCAGAGACCCCTGGGAAGGTATCGTGGCGGTTGTTGACGGAGAGGGCAGATCCAAATGTCTGCTCGTGGATAAGATCATAGGTAAAGCAGAGGTAGTAATCAAGAGCCTCGGTGATGGGTTAAAAAATATTAAGGGGGTTTCTGCCGGCGCCATCCTGGGCGATGGTAACATCGGGCTGATTCTGGACCCCGAGGGGTTATTTGAATTAAGTGAAGAGAGATCAACGATTCCAATGTAACTTGTTCCTAAACACCTGAGCAGTTATCATTAAGAAATCTTTCTAGATAAAGATTCAGAATGAGTTCTACCTCGCCCACAGGGATGTCAAGGATATTCACTATCTCGTCAATTTTCAGACCTCTTTGCTTAAGGGCAATAATCTTATGTTGTCGGTACGACTCGACTTCGAGGCTGTTTATGCTTTCCGAATAGGGTACTACAGACATCTCGGTTTTATTAAGTTTCTCGAAGGTTGCTATCTTTTCGTCCACAGAGGCTTCTATTGCCTTTAATGCCTCAATCTTTTCCCCCAGTCTTTCAAATATGATGTCTGCAATCTCTTTAACCTCCACAAGCTCACGAGTTAAAAGGCCATTGTCCTTCCCTGTTCTTCTAAAAATTTCAACTAAAAACTTGACAGCCTCGAAAATTTTATTAAACATTTTAAACTTCAATATCTATCCTCCCCTTTTCTTCCTTTTCTTTCTTTTCTTCCTTTTTGGAAGATTTTGGTATTTTCCGCTGTGATAGTCCCTTATCCCCTTCTCTTTTCATCGGGGTCTCGTAAATCTTTTTTGTTGGTCCTACAGACATCTGTTGCCCCATATCAGCAATGTCCGGTAACTACTCAGGT
>WOUX01000023.1 GCA_009773075.1 bacterium
GTGATATTGAATTTCTTGAATATGTCCGACGGGGTAAAAAGTTTCTGGAAGGAGCGGATAAAGATATCTCCCAGAGGTTCCTCTCCTGGACGGGGATATTTTCTCAAGAGGAGAGGGTAGGGCTGTTAGAGAAGGTTATGGAAAAAGAAAAACTTAGTCTAAATAGAGGAGAGAGACTAATTGAAGAAGGACTCCACCATTTTCCGGGAGATGACCTTAATAGGATGCTTTATGTGGATGTTAAATATTCCCTTCCTGGAGATATGCTTAACAAGGTAGACTGGATGAGCATGAGAAATTCGCTGGAAGTTAGGGTTCCTTTTCTAGATTACCGTGTAGTAGAGACTTCCTTTGGGATGGAAAGCAAACTGAAACTCAGGGGAAAAAGAAGAAAATACATCCTCCTGGAAACCTTTCGGGATATCCTTCCTAAGAGCCTTCATAATCGTCCTAAGTGGGGTTTTGAGATGCCTATAGGTAAATGGCTCAAAGGGGAACTAAGATTCCTGATTGATGAGTACCTTTCCAGAGAGAAGATCAATCGACAAGGTATCTTTAACCCAATGGAAGTCGAAAAAGTGAAACAGGATCTGTTTCACAGACGATCTGATACATCCTGGAAGCTCTGGAATCTTATCGTCTTCCAATACTGGTATGAAAGGTATTTCCCTCATAATTGACATGCAGGGTTTATGAAGAGAGTAAAAGACTGAAACAAAAAGGGCACAATGTGTGGGTTTTAACCAGACATGTCCCAAACTCAGACTTGACCGAAAACATTATAGAAGGGGTTAAGGAATTACTATATGGAATTGTCGAGAATAATCCACTTGTATATATTCTATTAACTAATAGCTGGGAGAAAGGTTGGAGAAAGTTAAAGTCGTACATATCATTACAAGGTTGGACAAAGGAGGATCTGCCGAAAATACCTTACTCACTACTATAGGATTGGATAAGAATAAGTATGATGTGGTCTTGATAAAAGGTCTTTCCCTGGAATCGGATATGAGCGCTGAGGAAAAGACCTCTTTAGATGGAGGATTAAAGCAGGCAGAGCTTAAGGGTGTAAAGCTAATTACAGTTCCCTCTCTAATCCGACGAATAAATCCTATTTTAGATCTACGAACCCTTTTTCGCCTGTACAGGATCTTCCTGCAGGGAAAGCCTGCTATTGTACATACTCACACATCGAAGGCTGGGATACTTGGTCGCTGGGCATCCTTCTTTGCAAGGATTCCCATAATCGTACATACCCCTCATGGTCACATCTTTTATGGCTATCACGGAAAGATTAAAACGAAGTTATTCATACTGATCGAGAAATTGACGGCTATGATAACAGATAGGATTATAGCTTTGACAAAAAGGGAGAAGGAAGATCATATTCAATTCAATATCTCAAAGCCTTATAAGTTTACAGTAATACATAGTGGTGTGAACCTGGAAGATTTCTCTAAAAGTTTCGACAATAATAAGGAATTAAAGAAAGAGCTAGGGATACCGATAACAGATTCAATTGTTGCTACAGTAGGGAGGCTAGTTGAAATAAAAGGGCATAGGTATCTTCTAGATGCCGCACGTTTGGTCTTGAATAAGATAGCGAACGTGACCTTTCTATTTGTCGGAGATGGCCATCTTATGACCGAATTAATCAGTCATGCTTCTGCCTTGGGAATCAAAAATAAAGCTATTTTTACTGGATGGAGAAGTGATGTGGCCCAACTCATAAATACATTTGATATATTTGCATTACCTTCTCTAAACGAAGGGATGGGGAGGGTTCTTGTAGAGGCTATGGCTATGGGGAAACCGATTGTGGCTTCAAATATTGGTGGCATTCCAGACCTTGTAAAAGATGGGTCTAATGGCATATTATTTCCCCCCAGAGATGTGGATGCTATGGCAGAGGCAATCATAAAGCTGCTTTTGGATAGAGAGTTGGCAATGAAGATGGGAAAAGAAGGGGAAAGGATTTCTCTTAACTATGACACCGGTGTTATGGTAAAAAAGATTGAGGGATTGTATAAAGATTTATTGAGGAAGATAAGAGTAGAGATGGCTTAAATATGAGATTGAAACTCTATTTCACGTTATATTTAATTTCCTGCATTTTATCTTCTCCCCTTGCTTATGCAAATGACTATATCCAAATCCCTGGATTAATAGACCTGCGTTCAACATTTAGTGATGGCAGTTATTCCATTGAAGAATTGGTTAATATGGCAAAGAATAGAGGTCTTGAGGTTGTAATATTTACTGATCATGACCGTATAGAAATGGAGTATGGTTTATTTCCATTTCGACATATTATAAAGAAGAGGATTGAAAAACCCTCTGTATTGAAGATAGGCACGGAAAAATACCTTAACAAGATTAAGGAAGTGGGATATAAGTATCCAGAGATGATCTTGATTCCCGGAGTAGAGTCAGCCCCCTTTTACTATTGGACAGGGAGCATAATTAAAGGCAATCTAACTGCCCATAATTGGGAGAAGCATATACTGATTATAGGATTGGAAAAACCTGAAGATTATAATAATTTACCCATTCTAAGTGGTGCATTTTCAACTAACTACGTAAGTCAGTTCCTGCCTGCCACTCTGCTAATTATCATCGTTTCTGTACTTTTTGGCATATTTTTGATACGTTGCCGAGGAATCTACAGGAAAATTGGAATTATAGTGTTCATTTTAAGCCTTCTAGTGATTATAAACTATCATCCTTTTAAAAGCTCTATGTTTGATCAGTACCATGGAGATCAAGGAATCTTGCCCTATCAAGAGCTTATAGATTATGTTAATAAAAAGGGAGGCATAACCTTTTGGTCTCATCCTGAAAGCAAATCTGGCATAGATAAAAAAGGACGGATATATGTTAATACCCCACCCCATCCTGATGATCTGGTCAAAGCAATGGGATATACAGGTTTTACAGCACTATATGGCGACAACATAACAGTAACAGAACCATACGGGCAGTGGGATACCGTTTTACAGGAATACTGCTTAGGAAAAAGGGCTAAACCTGCTTGGGGAATTTCTGGAGCCGATTATCACTCTGAGGCAGGGGGTAAATTGGGTGAATTCCCAACGATCTTTATGGTTAAAGAAAAAACCAAAGAGGAAGTCCTTTCCGCCTTAAAAAACGGAAGGATGTATGTCTATCAAGGGAGCATTGATTATAGGTTATCCCTTGACAGATTTACTGTATTCGATCCCTCAACCCATTCCCAGGCTACCGTGGGAGGAGAAATCTCCGCAAAAGGCAGTCCAGTATTAGAAATAAAGCTCTCATCCTCAGATAAAAAAAATAACACGATACAAGGCAGGATCATTCGCTCTGGCAAATTGATTGATACATTTTCAGGGACAACGCCTCTGGAATATACCTATAGAGACAACTATTTTAACCCCAACGAGAAAATATATTACAGAATAGATGTAAAGGGGCCAGGTATATTGGTGTCCAATCCGATTTTCGTCAGGTTTATTGGGGAAGGGAAGGGGGGTAGCCTGTGATTGTAGCCATCCATCAACCCCAATACCTGCCATGGCTAGGATATTTTAATAAAATAGAACAAACGGACATTTTTGTTATTCTGGACAATGTGCAATATAAAAAGAACGAGTGGCAAAACCGGAATCGCATAAAGACGGCTAATGGATGGCAATGGCTGACGGTACCTGTACAGTACAAATTTCCAGAAAGAATTGACCAGGTAAAGATAAACAATAGAATAGATTGGAAGAGAAAACATCTAAATGCTATAGTTATTAATTATGGAAGATCTTTGTACTTTAACAAGTATCGATCTTTCTTTGAGGGTGTTTATTCACAGGAGTGGGAATACCTAGTTGATATAAATGTTTATTTAATCAACTTTCTCATAAAAGCTCTTGGTATCAGTACAGAAACATTAAGGGCTTCAAATCTTCAAGTAAGACAAGACCCCACCTATAGACTAATTGACATATGTAAGGAAGTGGGGGCAGATACTTATCTTGCAGGGAAAGATGGAAGGAAGTACATGGATATTGAAAAATTTGAAAAAGAGGATATTAAGGTTATATTTCAAGATTTTCAGCACCCTATTTACAATCAACTTTTCGGGAATTTTGAGCCCCAGATGTCAGTTATAGACCTTTTTTTTAATTGTGGAGAGGACAGTCTCAAGATTCTAAGAGGTGACCAATGAATATATTGGCCATAGGTGCCCATCCAGATGATATTGAATTCGGCTGTGGTGGATCTTTAATAAAGTATAAAGAGAAGGGAGATAATGTCTTCCTTATGGTTCTGACAGATGGTGAGTTGGGTGGAGACGGAAAAGTTAGACGGCATGAACAGAAGGAATCTTTGAAGATTCTACAGGCAAAAGAGCTTTTCTGGGGTGGATATAGTGATACCAAGCTGCTGTTAGATCAAAGACTAATCCTCAATATTGAAAATGTGTTGCATAAGGTAAAGCCAGATTTTATCTTTGTTAATTACTTTGATGATACCCATCAAGATCACCGTAATTTAGCAAAAGCCACTATCTCAGCTACAAGATATATCAAAAATGTACTCTTTTATGAGGTTCCCACCACTCAAAATTTCTCCCCAAATGTATTCGTTGATATCAATGAGGTCTTAAATGACAAGATTGCTTTACTGAAAGCCCATGGGTCACAAGTAATGAAAACAAATATAGAAGACTTATCCATCCTTGAAATCGCAAAATCTTCTGCAAATTTTAGAGGCATTCAAGGACGAGTAAAGTATGCAGAAGGATTCGTATCCCTGCGTTTATTTATAAATGTTTGAGTGAGAGGAAAATATAAAGTGGGAAAAAAATTGAAATACGAAAGATTTGACAAACGTAAGTATGCAAGGATAAATACTGCCCTAGACACAAGATTTGTAATAATTAGTCAAGGTACTGATAGAGATATTTTTTCAAGAACGATGCAGGCTAAAACAAAGAGCATTTCCATCAGTGGAGTCTCTTTAGTAACCAATACAGTACAGGTTGAGGGACTTCATATTTGTTCCTCTATATCGGGTATGGCCAAGAACAAACTAAAGTTAGAGATTGATTTGCCGTCCAACTACAAAACCATAACCCCTATAGGAGAAGTTTGTTGGTATGATCTTATACCTGAGAGTGAGGAATACCTCTATAATGTAGGTGTATCTTTTATAGAACTAAGTGAAGAGGATAGCGAGGTTTTGAATAGATTTACAACTACAGAAAGAAAAAAGACTAAAACCTCCCTTAGTTTCCTTCGTAAATGGTTTCTAAGAGAGTAACTCCATAATTTATAAAAATTCGTTGGATGAAGTTAGCATTCCATCTAAAATGGTTGACTTTTTAAATCTTGTTCTTATCTTACTCTATGAAAGCGATTAAAACATCAATGTAGGTAATACGATGGAGTACACTAAAGATAAATTTCCAGACCCTAAGGAACTCGAAAAGGAGCTTAATGAGTACCTCCAAAGAAAATATGGGGGACACATTAAACTTGCCCTGCCAACTTTCTTCCCCAAGATCGACTCTGACTACGGTGACCCTGAAAAAGGAGATAAAGGAGGGGGACCCGTAAAAATCAAGTTTGATATGAAGCCTGAAGAACTAGAGGCATATCTCGATGAGTATGTTGTTAAACAGAAAGAGGCTAAAGAGATACTTGCTACTAAAATATGTACCCATTTTAATAGAATAAGGTTATTAGAAGACAATAATAAAGCCGAGGCATATGGAATCATTGGTAATATAAAAAACAATATAATAATGATTGGTCCTACAGGTGTGGGGAAGACATATCTTATCAAGCTGATAGCCAAAAAGATTGGAGTGCCCTTTGTAAAAGGTGATGCAACAAAATTCAGTGAAACAGGATATGTAGGAGGCGATGTTGAGGATCTCGTAAGAGACCTGGTAAATGAAGCAGATGGCAATATCGAATTGGCTCAATACGGGATAATTTACATAGATGAAATAGATAAAATAGCATCCAGTGGAAGTATAGTAGGCCCTGATGTGTCCAGGACTGGTGTTCAGAGAGCTCTTCTAAAACCATTGGAAGAAACTGAGGTAGACTTAAAGGTTGCCCATGATCCGATGTCTCAATTGGAAGCAATGGAAGAATACAGAAAGACCGGAAAAAGAAAGAAAAAAACTATCAATACAAAGAATATTCTCTTTATAGTAAGTGGGGCATTCGACGGACTGGAAAATATTGTCAAGAAAAAACTAAACGAGCAAAGAATTGGTTTTGACGCTGGCATAAAATCGGAAGGCAAGAGAACTGAATTTCTAAAGCATGCTACCGCGGAAGATTTTATAAATTACGGCTTCGAATCTGAATTTATCGGAAGGTTGCCAGTAATAGCTGTATACGAAAAATTAGGGATCGATGATTTATACCAGATTCTGAAAAACCCTAATAGCTCAGTAATTATCAGCAAAATAAAGGACTTTAAAGCATATGGGATAGATGTACAATTTGAGGATAACGCTTTATATGTGTTAGCAGAGAAGGCTTATAAAGAAGGGACAGGGGCCCGTGGTCTCGTTAGTTCAGTGGAAAAGGTTCTGTTAAAGTTTGAAAAGAAACTGCCATCTACTGATATAAGAAGGTTTGTAGTCACAAAACAGACTGTAGAAAACCCTGAGAGAGAACTGAATAAATTAATCAGAGAACCCAATGATGAAAAGATGCTAGCAAGATATGAAAAACTACTGTTGCAAGAAAAATCGGACAAAAAGAAATCTTTAAAGAAACACGAGAGAGAAGTCATCAGCAAATACGGGGTTAATCTTACAAATAACAGAATAGATTTAATAGTCGATAGGGCAATAGATAAAAGGGTGGATATTAATGCAATTCTTGAAGAATTTTTGTTAACTATTAGAAAACTAAAAGAATTTGAAGAAAACTTTTTAAATAAGCATTTGTTCAAAATAACTTTTTCCGATGAAGCCTCAGATAAGATAGCTAAAAATTCTATAGAAACTAGCAGAGAGGTCTTTGATATCTGCACTGAAATCTTGAAGAACTATGAACACGGAGTTAAATTGATCAAAGAAAAGACAGGAGCGAATGAATTCTTTATAACCGAAGAGGCAGTGGATGACCCTGAGGGCTATCTTAACAGATTAATAAGAGATTCCTACATTAACTAGGGCGTGGTTTTTATCCAGGAATAATGTCTGATAAGATATATTATGTAAACTTTGATATGCGGCAACGATCAAAACCCCATTTGAATTGCTTGCCCTTCCCCCAATTCCAATTTCTGTAAATATAGACAATCTTAAATAATTCTCTTATCAATTATCCTTTTGTACTTGTTTAAATCCCTTTCTATAGATTGGTGTTCCACAAGTTTAACGTCAACGTTAACCCCTAATACGCTGGAAAGCCTCTCCTTAATATTTTCTAAAAGGTTTCTCTGTTTTTTCATCTCATCAAAGAATATCCTCTCCGATACCTCCACTAACACCTCCAATACATCCATCCTGTCTTTTCGGTCAACAACCAATTGAAAATGAGGTTCACATCCTTCAAACTCATATAAAACCTGCTCGATCTGGGAGGGAAATACGCTAACACCTTTGATTATCAACATATTATCTGTTCTTTCCATGATCTTTTCTATTCTGACACAGGTTCTACCACAATCACATTGCCGCCAATTCAGTTTTGTTATGTCTCCTGTTCGAAAACGAATCATGGGGAATGCCTCTTTGGTAAGGGTGGTAATGACCAGTTCCCCTTTCTCTCCAGGTGGCAAAAGGTTACCTGTTAAGGGATCAATTATCTCTGGAATAAAATGGTCTTCGAAGAGATGAAGTCCATCTTTATATTGGCATTCAGCAGCAACCCCAGGACCTATTACCTCGCTCAGCCCATAGTTATCTAACGCATCGATATATAATCTTCCTTCTATCTCTTTTCTCATATTTTCTGACCATGGTTCTCCACCGAATAGACCGAGTCTTAAATTCAATGTCTTAGGATCAATCTCCATATTTACTATAGTATCCGCTATCCTTAGGGCATAGGACGGGGTACATACCAGCGTGGTGGTCTTATAATCCTTCATTATTATTATTTGTTTTTCGGTATGTCCGGAAGATGTAGGGATTACCGAAGCCCCTATCTCTTCTGCACCATAATGGAGGCCAAAAGCACCTGTAAGCAACCCATATGCGAACGCTATCTGCACCATATCGTCTTTTGTAACCCCACCAGCGGTTAATATACGGGCAGCTAAATTGCTCCAGTTTTTTAAATCGTTTTTTGTATAACCTACAACAATAGGTTTTCCTGTCATTCCCGATGTAGAATGTAATCTTACAACCTCCCTAAGAGAGACTGCAAACATATCATAGGGATAACTGTTTCTGAGATCATCCTTTGTGGTGAAAGGAAGGTTGGACAAATCCTGAATCGATTGGATATCTTCAGGTAAAACATTAAGTTTATCAAATATCTTTCTGTAAAACTGCACATTTTTATACACCCTGTTTAGAGTAGACTGCACTCTCTCCCATTGCAATTGTTCCAGCTCTTCCCTGGGCATACATTCATAAGCTTTATCCCAAATATTCATTTTTAATCTCCCAAAAAGGGGGTTACTCCCATATTTCCTTCTTTTCTTTCCCTAAATAGGCCCTTTGAACCTCCTTATTGTTAAGAAGACCTTTACTACTTTCTTCCATTATAATCTTTCCTGTTTCTATTACATATCCTCGATCAGCAAGTTGAAGAGCGGCTTTGGCATTTTGTTCTACTATCAGTATAGTGGTTTTGAGTTCATCCTTGAGCTTGGATATCATTCTAAATATATCTTTGCTGATCATCGGGGCCAGCCCCATAGAAGGCTCGTCCAGTAGAAGCAGTGAGGGTTTTGACATTAATGCCCTGCCAATGGCTAGCATCTGCTGCTCCCCACCGCTCAAGGTACCTGCTATTTGATTCCTTCTTTCTCTCAATATAGGAAAAAAGGAAAAAACGTCTTCTATGTCCTTTTTTAAGG
>WOUX01000322.1:0-1822 GCA_009773075.1 bacterium
ATAGACATGCCAGCAAAAGTTGCATCGCCTTCCATGCCCTATGGAATGTGGGGTCGACCATTTGTAAGCGAAACAGGCCAACTTCATCACCGGGTAATCGATTTAACTAAGATTAAAACCCACTTAGGCTATAAAGATCTCTTTAAGGCAAAAGAGGGCTTAAAAAAGACTATTCAATATTATTTGGATAATCCTCCTGATCGAGGAGGGGAAATTGAAAAAAGGCTAAATGATCGTTTTGACTATGAAGTTGAAGACAAACTGATTGGAAAGTATAAGGAAGATATAGAAAAACTCTCTAGCATGTTTCCGATAGATAGGTGGCGTCATCCCTATCCTCATCCAGCTGAACCCAAACTGAAGAAAGATCAAAGAGACAGATAGTAAACCTACAAAAAAGTAGAAATCGCAGCAGCCCCGAGTTTAAATAGAGAAGAGTTATACTATCTTTTTCTTTTTAGGCGCTTAAACAAGATTAGGTATACAATTTCAATGCAGATGTGGAGAGGAGAAAATTAGATGATGGAAGTTACGCAGGAACAACAGGCAATGAAAGAAGCTGTTAGAAAGATTTCTATTGAGAAAATAGCTCCAAGAGCGGCAGAGATCGATGAAAAGGAAGAGTATCCGAAGGATTTAGAAGAGATTTTAAGAGAACAAGGGGTATTAAAACTCCTTGTTCCTGAGCAATATGGGGGACTTGGAGGGGATATAACCACCGCCTGTCTTGTTGTGGAAGAAATAAATAAGGTCTCCCCTGCGGTATCACAGATAGTTTATGTCTCTTATGCGACTACACTTTTGATGCTTCATGCTAATGAATTTCAAAAAGGGAAATATCTCACTAAAATGGCTGATGATAAGCTAATGTCTTTGTGCCTTACGGAACCGCATGCAGGATCGGATTCGGCTGGCATTCGTAGTAAGGCTGTAGTGAATGGGGACCACTATATAATTAACGGGACAAAATGTTTTATAACTCAGGGGGCCGTAGTTGATTACCATTTTGCCTTTGCGGTAACAGGGCCCGGGCAGGGTTCCAAAGGGATATCGGCATTTATTGTTGGGAAGGATTTTCATGGGGTAAGTGTAGGAAAAAATGAGAAGAAGATGGGGATGCGGGGCATATCGGCATCTGAGATCATTTTTGATAATGCATTGGTTCCTGTTGAAAACCGGGTTGGTAGTGAAGGGGAAGGATTTAAGGTTGTCATGAAGGCTTTCGATAAGATTAGACCACTAATTGCAGCCCAGGCTCTGGGGATAGCTGAAGGGGCATATCAGTATGCCCTTGAGTACTCAAAGACCAGATTTGCGTTTGGGCAGACTATATCCCAGTTTCAGGGTATCCAGTTCAAGCTTGCGGATATGGTGACATCAATAGAGGCGGCAAGGGGCCTGGTATATAGAGCAGCCCAGTTAATAGATAAAGGTAATGAGGATGTAACGATTTATTCCTCTATGGCAAAGTACTTTGCTTCAGAGGCGGCTATGAAGGTGACAACCGATGCCGTTCAGGTTTTGGGTGGCTATGGTTATATGAGAGACCATTCAGTAGAGCGGTTCATGCGGGATGCCAAATGTACCCAGATTATAGAAGGGACAAGTGAGATACAAAAGATGATAATAGCAAGGAAAATACTTGCTTTTTAAGTTCTTCTGTTTTATAAAAATGCTTTTCCTAAATCCTCAGCCGTTTTATTTCACCTCTATCTTTAACAATAAGGTTTATTAACAAGAAAGGAGGCTATCATGTTTTATCTTCATTGGAAGAAGTCTTTGGTTGTTATGGTGTCTTTGTTGTTTTTGCTGACCCTAATGA
>WOUX01000322.1:1873-2875 GCA_009773075.1 bacterium
GCGGAAAAAGGGTCCACCATAAAAGTGGGTTTGTTAGGGGCCATGACAGGCGCGTATGCCCTATATGGCGAGGCATTGCCCGGTGCGGAATTTGTTTTTAGTGAGATTAATGCCAGTGGAGGTATCAAGAGCATGGGCGGCGCTAAGATAGAGTGGGTTTATGCCGATACCGCCAGCTCTTCCACTAAGGTTTTGAGTGAGATGGAACGTCTGGTAGACGCAGAGAAGGTTGATGCCATTATCTTTTCCTCCCCCACCGCAGAGGTCATGGCAGGCGCCTCCCTCTACGATAAGCTTCAGATCCCTGTAATTAGCACCATCGCTACTTCCGAACCGTTATTCAAGTATAATCTGAAGTACTGGCGAATGCTCAGTATACCTTCCGACGAGTATGGTGTCAGTGTAATTAAGTGGCTCAAGTCCCTCTCTGATGAATATCGGGTGAAAGTCAAGAGGATAGCGATAGCAACGGCTGAGGTGCCCTGGCTTTTAACCTATCTGGAGTATGAAAAAGAGGAACTTAAAAAGCTTGGTTTAGACAAGAATATAGTTCTGGATTTAAAGTATAGCGACAAAAGCGAGTTGGAGGGTATGGCCTCTATTCTACTAAAGATAAAGGCCAGCAACCCTGATATCTTAATCGTCAACGACGCTGCTTCTACTTTTCCACATTACTGGAGGGCTGCACACAATATCGGCCTTTACCCTCCGGTCACCCTTTATGCCCTTACTGCCATTGCCTATCCAAGGGCCAGGGCGATATTGGGAGATGACTTGATGATGCAGCACGTGGTATCGAAACCGGTCTTTTTCGGAACGATTGCCCACGAAAATACCCCCCATAAGGCTTATCAGAACCTTCAGAAAAAGATAGTTCCCTGGGTCACCAAAAAGGGGCGGAAGATGAATGACTATATCTATATAAATGCACAAGCAGCCTACGCCTTTGCAAAGGTATGGGAGATGAAAGGGACCAAAGATCCTAAGGTAGTGAATGACGCC
>WOUX01000024.1 GCA_009773075.1 bacterium
GTAGTCTCCAAAAGAGGGGTCATATATGATCGCAATAGAGAAGAAATGGCAATAAGTATCGACGTAGATTCTATATGCGCTGAACCTATAAAGATAAGCGATGCATATAAAGCCGCAAAAGAATTGTCACCAATTCTCAAAATGAGCGAAAAAGAACTGGCAGAGAAGTTTACTGTTAAAAGACCCTTTACCTGGGTTAGTAGAAGAGTGTCTCCAGACCAATCAATAAAGGTAAAGAACCTGAAGCTTAGTGGTATCGATTTCATTAAAGAAGGCAGAAGATTTTATCCGAATCGTGAAACAGCCGGAAATATTATCGGATTTGCCGGATTGGATTCCAAGGGATTGGAAGGTCTGGAACTTCAGTATGACGATTATCTTAAAGGAGAGACCACGTACTCAGTTGTAGAAAGGGATGCTTTGGGAAGGATAATATTGAGTCATGGTCTAAAGCAAAGGGATGAACAAGCGGGCAATGATTTACTACTTACTGTAGACAAAACTATTCAGTATATAGCCGAAAAAGAACTAAAAGAAGCAGTTGTCAAAACCAAGGCTAAAAGCGGTGTTGTTGTTGCTATGAACCCTAAAACCGGAGAGATACTGGCTATTGCCACTGAACCTCAGTTTAATCCGAATATCTTCGGGAAGTATCCCTCTTCTTCTTGGAGAAATAGAGCGGTTACTGACTGCTTTGAACCTGGATCAACCTTTAAGGTTTTTTTAGCAGCAGCGGCATTAGAAAAAGGTATTGTGTCTCAAAAAGACACCTTCTTTTGCGAAAACGGTTCATATAATGTGGCTAAAAGGACTATTCATGATACTCATTCCTATGGTTGGTTGAGTTTGCAGGACATAATAAAATTTTCCAGTAACATAGGTGCAGGCAAGATAGGGGAAAAACTTGGTAAGGAAAGATTATATGAATACGTAAGGAAATTTGGTTTTGGAGAAAGAACAGGTATCGACTTACCAGGGGAAACTCCGGGACAAATTCGTCCGACCAATGAGTGGTCACAGATTGCTGTTAATACAATTTCTTTCGGGCAGGGAGTCTCAGTTTCTGCCGTTCAATTAATCAGGGGGTTGTCTGCGATTGCTAACAAGGGGGATTTAATGAAACCCTACATAGTAAAACAGATTGTTTCTCCCGAAGGTAAAATTATTAAAGAGTTCAGCCCTCAGGTAGTAAGGAGGGTCATTTCCGAAAAAACAGCCAGAGATGTTACATCTATCATGAAAACTACAGTGCTCCAGGGCGGAACAGGTACCAAGGCATCCATAGATGGATATGAGGTCGCTGGCAAGACTGGAACAGCCCAGAAGCCCAATCCATCTTTAGGTGGTTATTTTAAAGATAAGTATATAGCATTGTTTATGGGGTTTACCCCTGCTGATGATCCTAATGTGGCAATAGTAGTGTTAATTGATGAGCCCAAAGGGCTTTTTTATGGAGGTGATGTTGCTGCGCCAGTGTTTAAGAAAGTTGCGGAAGAAACTCTGCATTACATGGGGATACTTCCTACCAAGATTGTTGCCCAGGATAATCCTACTCCTCCTAAAGCATTAAGTAAACCCAAGGGATCTGATGGGTTAAGAAAGGATGCAGACATTAAAGAGGAAGGAACGGTTAAATCTGAAAAGTTTGTTATGCCTGATTTTACCGGGATGAGTATTAGGCAGATACTTAGAATGATACACGATTCTAAAATAGATATCAGGATCATAGGAAGCGGCAGGGCAGTCGAACAGAGTTTAAGGCCAGGAAGCATAGTCAATGATGGGGAAAAGTGTTGGGTTAAATTCCAGCAGCCATCATAAAGAAGAGTGGAAGAGTGGAAGAGTTGAGAGCATCAAAAACTTTAGCAATCAAGCGGAATACCACCTGGCAATTTCGAGGCATCAGAGTGTCAGACAGATGAAACTGAATGATTTGATAGGGATTATAGAGGATAAAGAGGTCATAGGAGAGAGATCATTGGAAGTGGCTGGTATCTCCTATAATTCTAAAAAGATAGACAAAGATTTTTTATTTGTAGCGATAAAGGGAACCAAGTTTGACGGCCATAACTTTGTTAAGGAGGCTATTGATAAAGGTGCCAGGGCGGTTGTGGTTGAGCAGATACAAGAGGATATAAAGGATGCCACAATTATTTTGGTCCCTGATTCTCGAGTGGCGCTGGCGCAGATTGCCGCTAGGTTTTATGGAGATCCATCCTCGAAACTCACCCTGATTGGCATTACCGGCACCAACGGGAAGACCACTACTTCCTATCTTGTTGGATCCATATTCAAAGAGTCAGGTTTTAAAACAGG
Organism: bacterium; assembly: GCA_009773075.1. Taxonomy (GTDB): domain Bacteria; phylum Desulfobacterota; class UBA8473; order UBA8473; family UBA8473; genus UBA8473. The sequence goes on from WOUX01000024.1 coordinate 2,317, forward strand.
GATCATGGGGACAATAAATTACTGCTACGGGGGTAAGTCAATTCCAGCATCTATGACTACACCAGAATCCCTTGATCTCCAAAGGATGTTAGCTGAAATGGTGGAAGATGGGGTTACCCATGTTGTTATGGAGGTGTCTTCCCACGCATTGGATTTAGGACGGGTAGAATCCCTCCAGTTTGATGCAGGTGTGTTTACCAACTTTACTCAAGACCATTTGGATTATCACCAAACCATGGAGCATTACTTTAGCAGCAAGGCTAAACTCTTCAACCATCTTCTGATTGAAAGTAACAAAAAAAAAGGTTCTTGTGCCGTAATAAATGCGGATGATCCCTTTGGTGAAAATCTTGCTTTAAACACCGTGCCAAATATCATCAGATACGGAGTTAAAAACAAATTTCAGGTTTCCCCAGAGCATATTAAGCTTGCTTTAGACGGGACAACTGCCAGGATAAACACCCCCAAGGGCAGTTTAAATATCAAGTCTCCCCTTATTGGAGAATTCAATCTCTATAACATCCTGGCTGCTACAAGTGTGGCGATAAGCCAGGGTGTCTCATTCCCGAATATAGAGAAGGGCATAGAAAGTCTGAATAAAGTTCCGGGCAGATTCGAGCGCATAGAAAACGGAGAAGGTGTTAACATCATAGTTGATTATGCACACACCAGTGACGCATTGGAAAGGACTTTGGCAACTATAAAAAGCCTTTCCAAAGGAAAGATAATCACGGTGTTTGGGTGCGGAGGAGATCGTGATAGGTTAAAGAGGCCTCTTATGGGGGCAGTGTCTGGCAAATACAGCGACTTGTCTATAATAACATCGGATAACCCCAGAACAGAAGATCCAAGTGCTATAATTGAGGGAATCGAAGAAGGAATTAAAAGATTGGGCATAAGAAAGTATTATGTGGATGATTTAACCGTAAATTCCTGTAAAAAAGGATATGTGACCGTTGTTGACCGTCTTCAGGCAATAAGGCTCGCTGTTGATATAGCAAAACATCAAGATACGGTTTTAATTGCTGGTAAAGGGCATGAAGACTATCAGATTGTGGGAAACAAAAAGATGCCCTTTGATGATCGGCAGGAAGTCAGAAATGCAATATCTGAAAGGGTAAAGAGGAGAGCCCTTCTGAATGTCTGAACTCAATTATAAATTCTCATCTGCCGATGTTTTGAAAATCACTGGGGGGAGACTTCTTCACGGCTCTCTTTTTGCCTCCTTCAAAAATATCTCTACTGATTCTCGAACCATCAAACCAGAAGATCTCTTTATAGCCCTGAAGGGTGAACACTTTGACGGACACAGTTTTATCCCCCAGATATATAAGAAGGGTGCCAATGGCGCAATAGTAAAGAGAGGCTTTTTAGAAGAGGAGGGATGGAATGGTGAATGGACTATTATAGAAGTTGACGACACATTAAGAGCCCTGGGTGATATCGCCCATTTTTGGAGGATGAAACACCCTATTCCGGTTGTGGGTATTACCGGCAGCAACGGAAAGACTACCACCAAAGAGATGATTGGCAGTATACTGGAAATCACCTTCAACATATTGAAAACAGAGGGGAACTTCAACAATCTAATAGGTCTTCCCCTGACCCTGTTGAGACTCAGTAAGAAAGATGAGATAGCGGTTCTGGAGATGGGTACAAACGCCAGGGGAGAGATAAAGAGGTTGTCTGAGATTTCTGTGCCGGATGTGGCTGTTATAACAAATATCGGGCAGGCGCATCTTCAGGGGCTTTTGAGTGTGGAAGAGGTAAGGGAAGAAAAAGGAGATCTATTTAAAATTTTGAGAGAGGACGGCTTTGCCGTTATCAATCAGGATGATCCCATGGTTCTTAAACTAGCTGCTGAATGTAGGTGTAGAAAGATTGGTTTTAGTATGAGCGAAGAGGCCGAGCTTATGGCAAAGGATGTCTCAATATCCGATTCGGGTAAAGTTAGGTTTCGGCTCGCTGCTGGGGATAAAGATGCTATTATTGATCTGCCGGTCTATGGGATTTTCAATGTCTATAATGCATTGGCAGCAGCAGGGGTTGCTAAATCTCTGGGTGTGGGATTGGAGATTATTAAAGAAGGATTGGAGAGATTTAAACCTCTGCCTGGTCGTATGGAGATTATAGAATTAGATGGTTATACGATAATAAACGATACTTACAATGCAAACCCAAACTCTATGGGGCAAGCCCTCAAAACCCTGACAGGACTCAAAAGAGCGGGAAGAACAATAGCAGTTTTGGGAGACATGTTAGAGTTAGGGGAATTTACTGAGTCCGCTCATATTAAAATCGGTAGCATGGTTTCGGGGTTAGGGATCGATTATCTGTTTACATTGGGGAAGGATTCCGTAAATATTGCCCTGGCCGCCTCTGAGGGGGGGATGAATGTAGATAATATTTATATAGAAAAGGAGTATCAAGATGTTACCGCAAAGCTAAGAGCCATCATCACTAAAGGAGATTGCATTTTAGTGAAAGGTTCGAGAGGTATGAAGATGGAATTGATTGTAAAAGAGCTTGTCACAAGGAAAGAGTAAAAAATGGCTAGAACAGCCTAAAATATATAAACGTTTACACGTTAAATCGCGAATACCTATATTTGAGTTTAATGAGAAATAAGTTAGCCTCATGGACAAGAGGCAAGGATTCAAAGGGCCATAGACATGCTTTTTCACTTTCTGTATCCACTTCATACTACATATGCCTTCCTGAATGTCTTCAAATACATTACCTTCAGAACTATCTATGCAGCCTTGACAGCCCTGATAATCAGTTTCTTTTTGGGTCCCTGGTTTATCAAGAAAGTCAGCTCACTTAATATTGGCCAGCAGATCCGTGAGGATGGTCCTGCCTCCCATATTCAGAAACATGGTACCCCCACTATGGGAGGAGCACTGATCCTTTTTGCCCTGATTGTGTCTATTTTACTATGGGGGAACCTGACAAATTCCTATCTCTGGATAGCCATACTGAGCACTCTGGGATTTGGGATTATTGGGGTAATCGATGATTATAAAAAACTGGCAAAGAGGAATTCCACCGGGTTAAGGGCTAAGTATAAGATGGGAGGACAGATACTCATTGGTTTGCTTATAGGGTTCTTCCTTTACTTGTATCCTAACTTCAGTACATCTATTAGTGTTCCGTTTTTCAAAAGTATACATCCCGATTTAGGCATGTTTTATATTCCATTCGTCATTTTTGTTGTGGTTGGCACTTCAAATGCAGTTAACCTGACAGATGGATTGGATGGATTAGCCATAGGTCCTGTGATGATTGCAAGTGCTACTTACCTTCTCTTTTCTTACTTTGCAGGTCACATTAAGATCGCCAATTATTTACAGATACCCTATATAGCCGGTACCGGTGAGTTATCAGTTTTTTGTGGCGCAATACTAGGTGCCAGTGTGGGGTTCCTCTGGTATAACACCTATCCGGCGCAGATATTTATGGGAGATGTTGGCTCCCTTTCGCTAGGTGGGGCATTGGGGACAGTGGCAGTAATTACTAAGCAGGAGATGCTTTTGGTTATTGTGGGTGGGCTATTTGTAATCGAGGCCCTTTCTGTAATATTTCAGGTTGGATCGTACAAGTTGAGGGGGAAGCGTATATTTCGCATGGCCCCTCTCCATCATCATTTCGAGTTAAAAGGTTGGGCAGAACCAAAGGTTATCGTAAGGTTTTGGATTATAGCAGTCATACTTGCCCTTATTGCAATAAGTACGTTGAAGATTAGGTAGCGCAGGTAGGGCTTAAGCTGAACGCTTAAGACAAAGGTTAAAGAGGAAAAAGTTGATTACAATAAAAGAGAAGAAATTTCTGGTAGTTGGTCTAGGAAAGAGTGGTGTAGCCTGCGCTCGTTTTTTGAAGGAGAGGGGTGGAGTGGTAACAGCTACGGATGGGAAGTCAATCGATGATTTAGGTGAAGATGTTCAAAAGGACTGTGACCTCATCGTTTTAAGCCCCGGAGTTCCGATGTCTATCGAGCCAATCAAGGAAGCAAAAAAAATAGGGATAGAGGTTATATCTGAAATAGAGCTGGCATATAATTTTATTAAAACTCCAATTGTCGCAATTACTGGAAGCAATGGGAAGACCACTACTACAACCCTGGTAGGTCAGATCCTTAAAAGGGCACACAAAGAGGTCTTTGTTGGAGGCAACATCGGCAATCCCCTGATCGAATATATAGAGCTTGGGAGGGAAGCAGAGTATGTAGTGGCGGAGATTAGCAGTTTTCAGCTGGAAGGCATCAGGAGTTTCAGACCAAGGGTTGTTATAATGCTGAATATTTCCCCTGACCATTTAGATCGGTACCTTTCATATCAGGATTACATTGCAGCTAAGGCAAGGATATTCCTCAACCAAAGGGAAGGGGATTTCGCTATTTTAAATGCCGATGATTCTTTGGTTTCAGAGATGACAAATTCATTCAAAGATGTAAGAAAGGTGTATTTTAGCCAAAAAGAGAAGATCAATAAGGGAATCTACCTGGATGGAAATTCCATTATCTCGGAAATCGGCGGGCAAAAACATTATTACGGCACAGAGTTCTTCAAGATAAGAGGGGTGCATAATATTGACAACATTATGGCATCCATAGCCGCTGCGGAAATATGTGGATGTAACCCTGGGGATATCCAGGATGCTGTGAATAGTTTTAAGGGGCTTGAACACCGCCTGGAATTTGTAGAAGAGATCTCCGGAGTGAAATACTATAATGATTCCAAGGCAACCAATATTGGTGCAGTGGAGAAGTCTTTAGAGAGTTTTGAGCAACCCATAATTCTTATCGCAGGGGGAAGAGACAAAGGGACAGGATATGAAAGCCTAAATGAGTTGGTCAAGGAAAGGGTTAAGAAACTAATACTGATAGGCGAAGCAAAGGAGATAATCCTGAAATCCTTAGGCTCTCTGACCCAATCCCTTAAAGCAGACACACTGGAAGAAGCTGTGGAACTGGCATGGTCGCAGTCTTCCCATGGAGATGTTGTCTTATTATCTCCTGCCTGTTCAAGCTATGACATGTTTAATAATTATGAAGAAAGAGGGGAAGCATTTAAGGCAATTGTCAGGGAGCTAAAATCTAAGACAGATCAGATGGGATGAAGCCATAAAAAGTCAAAAACCCTCTTTCTTGTCATTCCGGAGGAAGCCGGAATCCAGTAATTTCAAGCACTTCTAGACTCCGGCTTTCGCCGGAGTGACGGAATTAAGACTTTTTGCGAAGCCGTAAAATGGGGTAGGAAATAGATGAGGGAAAAGTCAGGGTTTGACTACATATTGCTCCTTTTCACTTTATTGCTGGTCGGGACTGGTATTGTTATGGTGTATAGCTCTAGTGCCATAATGGCATCAGGAAAGTTTAATGACGGATACTTTTTTCTGAAAAAACAGATTCTATTTGCAGTAGTTGGTATTTTAATGATGATTGGTGTGGCAAGAATAGATCATCAACTTTACAGGAAGATAGCATATCTAATTCTGGGGATAAGTTTACTCTCTTTAATTGCGGTGTTAATACCAGGAATCGGAGTTAAAGTTGGGGGATCAACAAGGTGGTTGAAGATGGGCCCTTTTTCTATCCAGCCCTCTGAATTTGCCAAACTTGCCCTGATAATCTACCTGGCATCCTCTCTGGCAAATAAGGAGAAGAATATCAAAAAATTTTCTGTAGGGATTCTTCCCCACCTTATTGTTAGCGGTATTATACTCTCTTTAATAATTAAACAGCCCGACATGGGGACATCAATATGTATCGCTGCTATTATGTTTACATTGTTATTTGCCGCAGGTGTACGATTGTCCCATCTTTCCCTGATATTATTGTCGGCTGCTCCTATCGTTTACTTTCTAATAGCAAATATAGCATATCGTCGTCAAAGAATCCTGTCGTTTCTAAATCCCTGGGGGGATCCCAGTGATTCAGGGTTCCAGATTATCCAGTCTTTTTATGCCTTTGGTTCAGGAGGGTTGTTTGGGCGAGGATTGGGGGAGGGAAAACAGAAGCTATTCTACCTTCCAGAACCCCATACAGATTTTATCTTCTCCGTCATTGGTGAAGAATTGGGATTAGTAGGGATACTTCTGATCCTGGCTGCTTTTTTTATATTTGTCTACCGAGGCATCAGTACAGCCATTCGCTCTTCGGATCTGTTCAGCACCTATCTGGCCCTTGGCATAACTGTATTAATAGGGTTACAGGCAACCATACACATGGGGGTTACTGTAGGACTTCTTCCAACAAAGGGAATTCCTCTTCCCTTCATTAGCTATGGTGGATCATCCTTGGTAATTAATCTAATAGGCTTGGGAATCTTACTAAACATATCCTCACAGATTAAAAGGGAATAATTCAATGAGGGTTTTAATTGCTGGAGGAGGTACAGGCGGTCATCTTTTCCCTGGTATAGCCTTAGCAGAAGAGTTTAAGAGAAGAGACCCCGAAAGTATCTGTGTCTTTGTTGGGGCAAGAGGGGGGATAGAGTCGAAGGTTGTACCAAAAGAGGGTTTTGAACTCAGGAGTATAGATATTAAAGGGCTAAAGGGAAAGTCCTTCAAAGAAAAGCTGCGCAATCTGTTTCTTATTCCCCAAAGTATATATCAATCTATAGCTCTGATAAAAGAGTATAATCCGGAGTTGGTTATTGGCATGGGGGGATATGCCTCGGCTCCGGTGGTCTTTGCAGCCCTATTAGGAAGAATTAAAAGGGTAATCTGTGAACAGAACACCATCCCTGGAATTACCAATAGGATTTTGGCCAGGTTTGTAAACAGTATCTTCATTTCATTTTCAGAGACCAGGTATCTTTCATCGATGAATAAAGCCCGATTCACTGGCAACCCCATAAGGAAGAAATTAATAGATGGTTCCTTAAAGGGCAAAGAACATAAAAGAAAGTTTACCCTGCTTATTTTGGGTGGAAGTCAGGGAGCACATTCGCTGAATGAAAAGATACTGGATGCTCTGGACTATCTTATGCCTGTGAGGGAATCTTTAAATATCATACACCAGACAGGAGAAGCAGACTATAAATGGGTTTGTCAGACGTATAAAGAAAAAGGGGTTACTTCAGAGGTAATGGGATTCATTGATGATATGGCAGCAGTATATAGAGATGCCGACCTTGTTATATGCAGGGCAGGAGCCACCACTATTTCCGAGCTGACACTCTATGGTAAAGCATCGGTATTAATCCCTTATCGTTTTGCAGCCGACAATCATCAAGAGATAAATGCAAGGGTATTAGTGGATAATGAGGCTGCTAAAATAGTCTTAAACGGAGATTTGACCGGGGAAAATCTGGCTGGGATGATAAGTGATTTGGTTGCTGATCCGATAGCTGTTTTGAGGATGGGAGAGAATGCCCGCAAACTTGGTAAACCCGGTGCTGCCGAGGATATAGTTGACAGTTGTTATGAGCTTTTGGGTATGAACTAGAAATTTGGGAGTTTACATGTACAAAAAGATAAAACACATTCACTTCGTTGGAATCGGTGGTATCGGAATGAGCGGTATTGCCGAGGTCTTATTGAATTTGGGGTATAAGGTCAGTGGATCAGATGCTCAGGAGACCGAGATTACCAGACGACTGACTCGTCTGGGTGGTAATATTAGTTGTGGACACAGCAAAGACAACTTAAAGGATGTGGATGTAGTGGTAATATCTTCAGCTATAAAACCCGATAACCCTGAAGTAATCGAGGCCAATGAGCGCCTCATTCCTGTTATACCTCGGGCAGAGATGCTTGCAGAACTAATGAGAATGAAATATGGCATAGCTGTATCAGGCACTCATGGAAAAACCACCACTACATCAATGATAGCAACGGTCCTGGCTCATGGAGGTATGGATCCTACAGTGATAATTGGAGGCAGACTAAATAGCATAGGCACCAATGCTAAACTTGGGCAAGGGGAGTTTCTTGTAGCTGAGGCAGATGAGAGTGATGGTTCTTTTCTAAAACTTTCCCCGACTATTGCAGTAGTTACAAACATCGACCAGGAGCACATGGATCATTACACGGATATGAAAGAGGTAAAAAATGCCTACCTGGACTTTATAAATAAGATACCCTTTTATGGTTTGGCAATTGTATGCCTTGATCACGAAAATATTCAGAGTTTAATCCCGAAGATAAAAAAGAGATATGTAACCTATGGTCTTTCGAGCCAGGCAGATATTCAGGCAGTAGACCTGGTATTTACGGGAACCAAGACGACCTTTGAGGTTTTACAAGGCAGAGATAAACTAGGCAAGATTACACTTCAAATGCCAGGTGTTCACAATGTCTATAATTGCCTGGCTACTATAGCTGCTGCCCTTGAATTAGACCTTCATTTTAAGACTATACAGGAAGGACTTAATGAATTTACTGGTATACAGCGGAGATTCCAGATAAAGGGAGAACAGAACGGTATCCTGATTGTAGACGATTATGCCCACCATCCTGTGGAGATTAAGGCTGCCCTGAGTGCAGCAAAGACCGGATGGGGGAGGCGGATAGTTGCTGTCTTCCAGCCCCATAGATTCACTCGAACCCAGGACCTCTATAAAGATTTTCTGGTTGCCTTCTATCAGGCTGATGTATTGATAATTACGGATATCTATCCTGCCGGTGAAGACCCTATACCCGGGGTTGATGCAAAGGCTCTATTCGAGGGAATTAGGGAGCATGGGCACAAAAATGTATCGTTCATTTCTGATAAGAACAGGATTGCTGCTCACCTGATGGATGTACTGAAAGAGGGCGACATCCTGATTACTCTTGGGGCAGGGGATGTATATAAAGTTGGACATGAATTGATAGAGAAGCTGTTGTCGGTGAACAGTGAACAGTGGACAGTGAACGGTAAACGGACAACGCAAAACAGAGTACAACTAGAGGAACTAAGGAAGATAATAAAGGGAGACTTACTTACAAATCAGCCGATGAAGGAGTACACATCTTTTAGAGTGGGTGGATTGGCGGATGTGATTGTCTTTCCTGAGTATATAGAAGATCTAATAGGTACGATTAAATACCTGAGCAGAGAGCGTATACCGTATTTTATCCTGGGCAATGGAACAAACCTCTTAGTCAGGGATGGAGGTATTAGGGGTGTAGTAATAGCCCTATCCCATGGCTTTAAAAGGGTTGAATTACTAAAAGAAGACAATTCTTCACTGATTTTTGTCGAAGCCGGAGTGCCATTGGTCAGCTTGCTCAAGTTTACTATAGACCATAGCCTTTCTGGCCTCGAATTTGCGGCTGGGATACCCGGAACAGTAGGCGGTGGCCTTGTTATGAACGCAGGGGGCAGCCTGGGAGAGTTAAAGGACATAACCCAATCTGTCACCATATTGAGCCCCAGGGGAGAGATCACTACAAAAAAACAGGAGGATTTGAGATTTTCATACAGAAAATTAGAGCTTCCCCAGAATAGTATCATTCTAAGTGCGGTCTTTAGATTAAAGATCGATAATCAGTCACACATTAGAGAGAGGATACAAAAGATATTGGTTAGGAGGAAAGAGACACAACCCCTGGACTTGCCGAATGCTGGCTCGATATTCAAAAACCCTGAGGGTGTCTCAGCCGGCAAGCTGATTGATGAGACCGGACTTAAGGGAATCCGAATAGGAAATGCCAGGGTTTCAGAACTCCATGCAAATTTCATCTTAAACATGGGAAATGCTGCTGCTCAGGACATCCTGAGCTTAATGGAAGAAATCCAACAAAAGGTATATCAAAAAACAGGGTTCATGTTAGAACCGGAGATTAGAATTGTTGGCGAGAATTAGTCTATGAAGAATGAAAAAAAGATCGGTGTCTTGATGGGTGGATTATCGGCAGAACGAGATATCTCGCTTTTGAGTGGTAATGCTATACTTTCTGCCTTAAGAGAGAAAGGCTATAATGCATGTTCTATATATGTGGACAGGGATGTTCCTCAAAGGATAATTGAAGAGGGGATTGATGTAGCCTTTATCGCACTCCATGGTCGATGGGGAGAGGATGGAACTGTCCAGGGAATGCTGGAGATTATGGGAATTCCTTACACTGGTTCTCCTGTACTTGCCAGTGCTTTGGCTATGAACAAATATATGACCAAAAAAGTTCTGAATTTCCATAAACTGCCGACTCCCGAGTTTCAGGTTTTAAATAAAGGGGATATAGCAGAAGGCAAACTGAAGAAAAGAATAAAGTTAAAATTCTCATTGGTGGTTAAACCGATATCAGAGGGTTCGAGTGTTGGGGTAAGTATTGTTGAAAAGGAAGAAGGATTGGCAGATGCCATTGAGGAGGCAGGCAAATGTACAGACCAGATAATGATCGAAGAGTTTATCCATGGTTCAGAGATTACGGTAGGGATTTTAAACGGATGCCCCCTTCCGGTTATTGAGATTGTTCCCAAAAGTGGATTGTATGATTACAAATCAAAGTACACCAAAGGGATGACGGACTATATCTTACCTGCCAGGTTGACCGGAGAGCAGTTATTTAAAGTGCAGGATATTGCATTGAAGGCTTATCAGGCCATAGGTTGTCATGGAGTTGCCAGGGTAGATATGGTCTTGGATTTAAAGGGGAATCCCTACATCTTTGAAATTAATACCATCCCTGGCATGACCCATACAAGCTTACTGCCAAAGGCTGCCGATCATGCCGGGTTAAGCTTTAATATTCTGGTGGAAGAGATACTAAAAAGTGCCAAACTGCATTTGTGAGTTGCGAATCGTGAGTCGTAAGTCGTAAGTCGAATAAAGAGAAATACCTAATTTCCGATTCACGATTTGCGAAAAAGGGGGGAGGATAAGATGAAAGATTACAAAACTGGAAAGCTCAAAAATGGCAAACGTAGTGTCCGAGGAAAAAGGAAAATTAAGCTTAATTACACCAAGGTGCTTTTCAATTTGTTTAAAGGAGGCAGTTTTCTGTTGTCGATTGGTGTATTAGGAGTGCTGGTGTATGTTTTCTTTGGTTATCTCTATACATCCCCTTATTTTCGAGTTGAACGAATTGTTGTAAGTGGAGAGAATAGACTTTCTGAAATAGAGGTTTTGAATCTGGCAAGAATCGACAAGGGGAGTAATATACTTGAGATAGATCTTAGGAGAGTGAGCGATAGAATAGAACAACACCCGTGGGTACAAAAGGCTTTTGTGAAACGGGAATTGCCTCAAAGGATAATAATTGATGTCATGGAAAGGGTCCCTGTTGCCATGATTAACCTGGACCGATTATACCTGGTGGATAAAAAGGGTGTTATCTTTAAGGAAGTAGGTCCTGAAGATACTTTCGATGTTCCTGTTTTAACAGGGTTAGAGTCGGAATATTTAGCCTCCAATAAGAGTATTTCAAGGAATCTCATAGAGAAGGCCCTGACTATCATAGATGAATTGAACAAAAAAGGGACTTTGGGTGTGGATCAAATATCAGAGATCAATATGGACCCATATGCCGGGTTAACCATATTCACATTGGAAGATGGGACTCAGGTAAAATTAGGGTTTGATGGTTATGAACAAAAGCTAAATCATCTTAAGAAGGTTGTGTCTGATCTACAGGAGAGATCTGAAAAGGCAGAATATATTAACCTAAACTATGGTGAAAAGGTTTATGTAAAGCTGGATAAAACAGATTTGCCAAAAACCTTAGTGGCTTTACACGATACGGCAAGGAGGTGAAAAATGTGGTTAAGAAACGCAATAACATTATAGTTGGTTTGGATATAGGTACTACAAAGATTTGTGCTATAGTGGGAGAAGTAAACAACGGAAGCGTTGACATTGTTGGGATTGGTTTTTGTCCTTCAGAAGGGCTTCGAAAAGGGGTGGTTGTAAATATTGATAGTACAGTGAACTCCTTAAAGAAGGCAGTGGAAGAGGCGGAGTCAATGGCAGGTTTTCAGATTAGCTCTGTCTATACAGGGATTTCAGGTGCTCATGTAAAGGGATTTAATAGCCAGGGGATCATCCCTATTAAAGATCGAGAGGTTAGCGAAGGCGATGTAAGAAGGGTTATAGATGCAGCTAAAGCTGTAGCTATTCCTTTAGACAGGGAAGTCATTCATGTTTTGCCCCAGGAGTTTATTGTCGATGATCAGGATGGGATCCAGGAACCCATTGGTATGATTGGTGTAAGATTGGAAACCAAGGTTCATATTGTAAGCGTGGCTGCAACTTATGCGCAAAATATTATAAAATGTGCCAACAGGACAGGGTTAAGTGTCTCTAATATCATCTTGGAGCAATTGGCATCAAGCGAGGCGCTCTTAAGTCCTGACGAAAAAGAATTAGGTGTTTTATTGATGGATATTGGCGGAGGTACTACGAATATTGCAATTTTCTCCAAAGGCAGCATTAAGCATACATCAGTGTTGCCATTGGGGGGGAATCATATTACCGGCGATATAGCAGTAGGGTTAAGGACTCCTATAATTGAGGCAGAAAAGATAAAAAAGAGATATGGATGTGCGTTCCCCTCAATAGTTGATCGGAGTGAGACTATTGAAGTTCCCAGTGTGGGAGGGAGGGAACCGAGAGTCCTTCCACGGAGACAGTTATGTGAGATTATTGAACCTCGGGCAGAAGAGATTTTGTCATTGGTTAAAAGAGAGCTGGTTAAATCTAATTGTGAGGAATCAGTGGCTTCAGGTATAGTCATTACTGGCGGTACCGCACTGCTGGAAGGTCTGCCGGAGCTTGCAGAAAAGGTGTTTAACCTTGCAGTCAGGGTAGCAATAACCCGATGTACAGTACCGGTGTCGGGTTGGTTCTATATGGCAGCAAAAACCACTACAGAGGAGAATCTCAGGATAAAAATGGGAATATGTTTAGCAGACTGACCAACCGGATGAAAAGATGGTTTGAAGAGGCATTTTAAATATAGATAAGGAGGTATTAACCATGGTGTTTGAAATTAGTGAAAACAGTAAACAGCCGGCTAATATTAAAGTTTTTGGGATCGGAGGCGGCGGATGTAATGCCGTAAACACTATGATCCTTTCAGAACTGGATGGAGTAGGTTTTATTAGTGCCAATACGGATGCCCAGGCTTTAAGGGCTTCCAAAGCCCCATTGAAATTACAATTGGGTCAGAAGTTAACCAAAGGTTTAGGGGCTGGAGCAGATCCTGGAATTGGTAAGAATGCGGCTGAAGAAGACAGAAATCGGATAAGGGAGGTACTGGCAAACTCGGATATGGTCTTTATTACTGCTGGCATGGGGGGTGGTACTGGAACCGGTGGAGCTCCTGTGGTGGCTGAAATTTCCAAAGAATTGGGAGCACTCACAGTAGCTATAGTTACCAAGCCCTTTCTTTTTGAAGGTAAAAAGCGACAGAAGGCAGCGGAAGAAGGGATAATGGAATTGAAAAAGGCAGTGGATACCTTAATAATTATCCCCAACCAAAGACTCTTGTCAATTACCGGTAAAAATACCCCTCTGCTTGAGACATTCAAGATGGCTGACGAGGTTTTGCTCCACGCGGTTAGAGGTATCTCTGATTTAATTATGGTGAATGGTTTAATCAATCTGGACTTTGCTGATGTAAGAACAATAATGTCTGAAAAGGGTATGGCACTTATGGGAACAGGAACCTCTAATAGCGAAAACAGAGCTGTAGAGGCTGCCCAGCATGCCATATCCAGTCCGCTTTTGCAGGATGTAAGTATAAAAGGAGCCAAGGGGCTATTGATTAATATCACTGGAGGACCTGACCTGACCCTGTACGAGGTCAATGAAGCATCCACATTGGTCCAGGAACAGGCCCATGAAGATGCGGATATAATCTTTGGAGCAGTAATAAATGATGCTATGAATGATGGGCTTCGTGTTACTGTTATTGCTACTGGATTTAACAATGGCGCAGAAGATGTTAGATGTGCTCCCATGGATGTTTCATCTCTGGCAAAACCTTTCAAAAAGATAAGAAAAGAAGACCATGATATTCCTGCCTATATAAGGAAAGATTG
>WOUX01000025.1 GCA_009773075.1 bacterium
GCTATAACCGATTGCCTTAATTTTGGCAACCCTGAAAAGCCTGAGATAATGTGGCAGTTTGAGCAGGCTACTAACGGGATTAGTGATGCCTGTAGAAAGCTAAACACTCCTGTGGTAGGGGGAAATGTCAGTTTTTACAATGAGACCCAGGGAGAGGGTATCTACCCTACACCTACAGTGGCTATGGTGGGTATTATCCCTGAGATTAACCTTCACCAGACCCAGTGGTTTAAAGATGATGGTGATGTAATAGTAATGCTTGGAAAGATTTACGAAGAGCTGGGAGGCAGTGAATACCTGGCAGTTATTCATGGCATTGATGAGGGTATCCCTCCCAGGATTGAGCTGGATTTAGAGATTGCTGTGCAGAATACCTGTTTGGAGGCTATCCAGAAAGGAATAATAAAATCAGCCCATGATTGTTCTGAAGGTGGTATCGCTGTGGCTCTGGCAGAGTGCTGTTTCTCGGGACCTAAATTTAATCGCGGCGCAAAGGTAACTATTAGTGAAAATATACGAGGAGACTGCCTTCTTTTTGGAGAATCTCAATCTCGGATTATAATCTCATTGGATAAGGGCAATTTGGATCATTTTAAGGAGATTGCAGAAAAAAATAAAGCCCCTTTTAGAATTATTGGAAGGGTTGGTGGAGAGAGATTGGTAATCAACGAGCTTATTGATTGTTCTGTGGAGACTCTTAAGCAAAGATGGAAAAGGGCCATTGAAGAGAGGGTTTGAAGAAGGGGTCAGAAAATCCATAATGTTTGATAAATTTAGAGAAGAATGCGGTGTATTTGGAGTCTTTGGACATCCTGAAGCCGCCAATCTGACGTATCTGGGATTATATGCCCTGCNNNNCACCGGGGGCAAGAGAGCGCTGGCATTGTATCATCTGATGGCAGAATACTGCGTTCCCATCGCCAGATGGGGCTGGTTGCGGATATATTCAACGAAGATATCTTATGTAAGTTAACCGGTTATAGCGCTATAGGTCATGTGCGGTATTCAACGGCCGGTTCAAGTTTATTAAAAAACGCGCAACCCTTTGTAGTAAGTTATTCTCAAGGGGGTATAGCGGTTGCCCACAATGGGAATTTGTTGAATGCAGGACTGATGAGGCATGAACTGGAGGATAGTGGCTCAATCTTTCAATCTACAATGGATACAGAGATAGTAGTCCATCTTATGGCAACCTCCCGGTCAAGCTCACTGGTTGAACGTATAATCGATGCCCTTTCAAGGATAAAAGGGGCATATTCTTTGCTGTTTCTTACGGAAAGAGAGATGGTTGCTGTCCGTGATCCTCATGGCTTTCACCCTCTGGTTTTGGGAAGGCTTAAGGGTGCTTATATAGTATCATCTGAGACCTGTGCCTTAGATTTAATAGAGGCCGAATACATACGTGAGATTGAACCAGGAGAAATTGTACTTATAGATGATCACGGCCTCACTCCCTATAAACCATTCAGCTCTTTGAACAAGTTCTGTATATTTGAATTAGTCTACTTTTCGCGTCCTGACAGCAATATATTCGGAAGAAACGTCTATGCTGTTAGAAAAGAGATGGGCAGACAACTGGCTCGAGAGAACCCGGTTGCGCTATTGGTTATGCTGAAGAGTCTTCTATACCTTTTGAGATGGGGCTGATAAGAAACCACTATGTGGGAAGGACATTTATTGAGCCTCAGCAGTCCATAAGGCATTTTGGCGCAAAGATTAAGCTTAACCCTATAAAGGACTTTTTGAAGGGAAAGCGGGTAATAGTCATTGATGATTCTATCGTAAGGGGGACTACTTCTCACAAGATAATAAATATGATACGAAACGCAGGAGCCAGAGAAATCCATGTTCGAATAAGCTCTCCTCCTACCGCCCATCCATGCTTTTATGGCATTGACACCCCCGCAAAAACAGAGCTTATTGCTTCTTCCCACACTGTTTCTGAAATCAACCGGTTTATAACTTCTGATTCTCTTGAGTATTTGAGTATTGAAGGACTTAGAGAATCGGTTAAAAATGGTGGATGTGATTTTTGTGATGCATGTTTTACCGGAGAATACCCCATAGAACCTCCTGTTGATCTAGACTCCAGGCAACTGACTCTGTTCGAGAGAGAGATAGTTATATAGTTAGAGATATGGATTATAAAAGCAGGCTATTAAAAATACTAAAGGAAAAGTCATACGAAAGGGGAAAGTTTGTCTTAGCTTCCGGGAGAGAAAGTGATATGTATATTGATGGGAAACAGACAACCCTTAGTGCTGAAGGCTCGTATTTGGTGGGCAAGATGTTTTATGATATAATCCGAATGTCCAAGGTTCCTATAGATGGGATAGGGGGGTTGAGTTTGGGCGCAGATCCTATTGTTACTGCCATATCTCTGGTTAGTTATACTGAAGGGAATCCCATCCAGGCATTTATTGTCAGAAAAGAACCAAAGAAACACGGCACGTCGCTATGGATTGAAGGGGTAAAAGGTCTGAGAAAGGGAGCTAAGGTTGCAATAGTAGATGATGTGGTGACAACGGCGGGCTCAACCTTAAAGGCTATCCATCGAGCTGAGGAAGAGGGTTATGAGGTAGTTAAAGTTCTGACTTTGGTCGATAGGGAAGAGGGAGGCAGAGAAAATTTAGCAAAAGAGGGGTATCAACTGGAGGCTGTGTTCACAAAAGCAGACTTTCTCCAAGATTGATGAATTAAGATGTCCCCAGAATCCCACCATTCCACCATTCCATTATTCCACCATTCCAATTTCACAATGAAGCGGGACTAGGTCAAATCAAAAAAGGTACGAGGAGATGTTTATTGTGAATGTTAGAAGGAAATTACCTGGCATTATAAGCATACCATTCCTTTTAATTCCATTAACCTTTTTAACCAATCTTTCCCATGCAATTCAACGAGTTACCCCCGATAGTATATCGACAAAATGTCCCATAACAGACAGAATCCCAAGCTCATTGATTAACATGGGGGATGGAGACAAGTCTTACGCTATTCTCGTTGACAAATCGAAACAAAAGCTCTATTTATACTCATACGGCAACCATGGATATGTGTTGTCAAAGATATTTAATTCCTCTACCGGGGAAAATAGCGGCGACAAAGAAAGAAAAGGGGATTTTAAAACCCCAGAAGGGGTCTATTTTGTTACTGAGATCATTGAGGGTAGGGAACTGCCACCCAAATATGGAGTGAAGGCCTTCGTACTGGATTACCCTAATTACCTGGATAAAAGAAGGAATAAGGGTGGTAATGGGATATGGCTTCACGGTACAAATAAGGAGTTGATACCTACTGATACAAATGGATGTATAGCCCTGGAAAATGAGGATGTACTTTACCTCTCAAGATATATTGAACCCTATAGCACACCGATAATTATCAAAGAAAAAATAGATTACCTACATAAAGATTCCCTCCTACAGGAGAATAGAGAGATTCAGGATTTTATTTCCAAATGGTTAAGCTATTGGGAAAACAAGGAATTAGACAACTATATGGCAAGTTATTCTGAGAGGTTTCGGTCAGAGAATATGGACTGGCAGTCGTGGAGAGCCAAAAAGAGGTCTCTTAACAGAATGTACAAAACAATCAATATAACATTGGAGAACTTGAGAATATTTAGACAAAAGGATAGCGTTGTTGCACTTTTCCTTCAGGGTTACCATTCAGGTAGCTTTGATAGTTTTGGATTGAAGAGATTGTATTTAGAAAAAGGGAAAAATGGTTGGGAGATCATAGGCGAGACATGGAATCCGTCGCCCCCTTCTTTGAAAAAGTATAGAGACCGTTTGGCGAAAAATATCCTCAAGCCAAAAGAGAAGCCTTTAATTAAACCCACTCTAGAGTCAGAAGAACAATCAATCCGTTCTTTTATTTCTAAATGGAAGGCCTATTGGGAGAATAAAGAGTTAGGCAGGTATATGTCTTGTTATTCTAAAGGGTTCAATGCTAAGGGTATGGGCTGGCAGTCATGGAGAGATTATAAAAAGGCCCTCAATAAAAAGGTACGTACTATTAATATAAAGATAGGTGATATTAAAATACTTAAACAAGAGAATAAGGTAATTGCAGCTTTTCAGCAGGACTATCGTTCAGACAGCTATGACGATTCGGGGATAAAGAGATTGTATTTAGAGAAGAAAGGGGACGACTGGGAAATTGTCGGTGAGGATTGGAAGTCAGATTTTAATAACGATAGTACTCAAAAATAAGCTTCCAGCGAGATAAATATGAAAAAAGACTCTTTAACTGTTATCTTCATGAGGCATGTGGGTAAGATATGGTCATTTGAAATAAAAACCAATAGGTTTATTTATATCCTTATATTGCTTGTATGTTCAATATTAGCCTCTATGTATTTTACCTATGGGTACTTTTCCTTGTGCCGGGAGAGGGCTTTATTGGTCAAAGAGATTCAAAGGTTAGAGTTGGATATTAGAAACCAGTTAAATTCTATTGAAATAAAAGGGGTTAAACCGGTCTATGACCCCAGGAGTGCCCCCGTTTCACGTGGTCCAGGTATTCCAGAAAAATCCAAGATAGCGACACTCGTATCCTCGAAAATCAGTATAGGAGATTTTAAGGTGTTGACAGTTGAATCAGAGCCAGATATTGTTAATTTTACCTTTACAGTATTTAACAACACTGAAGACAATAGACTGGTTTCTGGATACATAGCAATGATAGCGCAAAATGAAGATATTAACTCTCCCATCTACCGGGGATCTTCCATGGTTGAAGTTAAAAACGGGGTTCCCGTGGACTACAGAAAGGGACAGTTCTTTGCAATAAAGTATTCAAAACCCTTAAAAGGAAGTATTAAAAGGCCAAAAGGAGGGGTAGGATTTAAAGAAATTGTAATCTTTGTTTATTCAATTGAGGGGGATATTTTGCAGAAGAAATCCTTTAGAATAAAGACATAATAGGAGAACTTAGCTCCCCTTAGCTCTGCAATTGGAATATTATTAATAATGGAATGGTGGAATGATGGGGGTTGTAGAACTTCCGAGACGTGACAGGTGGATAAACAATGAGTCGACAATATAATGTTCACCTCAAAAAAATCTTGATACCCTTCTTGTTTTCTTTACTGTTGATCCTTCCCGAGAAAAGCATAGCAGCTACTAAACACGAAATATATTTACCTAACACCCAATACGAGTTAAATGTATATAGGATTTATGGCAATAAGCCTGGTAAAACCCTCTTGATAATTGGCGGAATTCAAGGGGATGAACCAGGAGGGTATCTAGCTGCAGATCTTTATGCAGACATGTCTCTGGAAAGGGGAAATTTGATTGTTGTGCCCAGGGCCAATTTTTACTCTATCCTCTTAAATCAACGTGGTCCAAGTGGTGATATGAACAGAAAATTCACCGACTCTTCCATAAAAGACTATGATAGTAAGATTGTTTTGGTACTGAAGAGATTAATAGCAGAGTCTGACTATCTCTTAAATCTCCATGATGGTTTGGGGTTCTATTCCACCAAATGGGAGGGTGACATTAGAAATCCCTTGCGCTATGGTCAATCCATAATAGCTGATGCCGATATATTCTATTCAAAGCGGAACAAAAAAACCCTTTATCTAGGTGATCTCGCAAGAAAGGTAGCAAAGAAAGTTAACGAACACATAAACAACCCCGGTTTTCATTTTCATTTTAATAATCACATGACCAGTTCACCTGATACCCCCCATATAGAGCAGCGTAAGTCGGCAACATACTACTCATTAACTGATCATGAAATCCCTGCGTTTGGAATCGAAACATCTAAAAACATTCCCTCTGTTAAACTGAGGATTAAGTTTCAAACGATGGTAATCAATGCCTTTATGAAAGAGTTTGACATAATACCGGAAAATCCGAGGATATATCTGGATCCACCACTCTTGAAATACCTTGTTCTCTCTATAAACGACTCTCTTCCTGTGGTGGTCTTCAATCAAAAGAGATTAATCCTGCAGAAGGGAGATAGTATTGAGATATCTCATATCGAAGCAAACTATGAAAGGGGGCTTTCCGTAGATATCTTAAAGATGGGCACAAAAAATGACTATAGAAAAAAGTTTGTGGTTGATGAGCCAACCTCCATTATCGTAAGAAAAGATAATTATAAATGTGGTGAAATTCAGGTATTGCTGGCTTCCCAGAAGGAAGATCATCTTTTTGTAAAGAGCGTGGACGTAATTCCAAAAGTGGAATATTTGGTACTAGAGGTTAATGGTATTAAACGTGTTTTTTACAATAATGAGCGTCTTCAAGTTATTAAAGGAGATAAGATAAAGATTATCGATCTGATAACTAATCCTTCAGGGTTCAAGGATACTACTGTTAATTTCCTTGGCTTTGTTGGTGATAAAGGCAATAACAGTGGAAATGACCGTGGATACATAATAAATACAGCAAGGGACGTTTGGAAAAAATACTCTACAGACGGAAAAGGCAATCAGTATCGAATCGTAGTATCGAATAAAAGTAAAAATATAGGCCAAATTTTTATAGATTTGATGGAACCTGAGCTGTATTATCTGGTGGTAAAACACAATGGGAAAGAAGGGGTGTGCTACGATAACGGTAAGGTTATAAGGGCGTTGTATAATGATTACATAGAAATAGCCGATCTTCGTACCAATATCGCCGATAACTCGGGAGTCAAGGTAAATTTTAGAGGATATATACATGGGGATGATGGAGAGGATAGAAAGCGTATTATAAGATTAGATGGAAACCTGCAAAAAAGGTATTCCCTCGACAAAAAAGGGAAGGAATATGAGATTTTGGTAACCAGGGAGGGATTGCTTATAGGTAAGGTCATCGTTGAGATAGGATAATCGAAGCGGGGGTTGATTCTTTTGTAATAGGCAATATTGAGAAAGGAGGTCAGGGCGGAAGATATGCTTAGAATGAGATTTCTGCTTAAAAAAGCATTTACTCCGATAACTATAATGGTAATACCTCACAGCAGCAGGAAACCGTTCAGTCTCAAGATACCTTCTATAGGCATATTCATTTCAGTGCTCCTCTGGCTCATTGGAACCGGTTATGTCTTCTCAATAGCTATTGACACGCTTGAATATTACAGGATGCAGGAGAAGGTTCAGTATTATTCCGACGAGTTTCTGGAAATGAAGACAACAATGTCAGCGCTTAAAAAAGCGGAAGCTGAGTTCAAAAAACTCTTTTCTCTGAAATCCAAAGAAAAGGTTCTTGAAAACGTGGATACATCAGACAGCGGCGTAATTGACATGGAAGCTCTGAAGAAGCAGATAAAAAAGACGGTTGAAGACGTTGGAGAGATAAAAGATTACCTGAGCCAGCGAAGAGACCTTTACATGGCAACACCCAAAGGCTGGCCTCTCATAGGGAATGTAACTTCACCCTATGGCAAAAGGAAGCATCCTATAACCGGTGAAAAAGATTTTCACAACGGAATAGATATAAGCGCCTCTCCGGGCAATCCTGTTACGGTCACTGCTGACGGCATAGTGAGTTTTGCCGGATGGCACGGCGGTAGCGGCAACGTTGTAGTTGTTGAGCACGGTTTCGGATTTTCAACGGTTTATGCCCATAACAAGATGAATGCGGTTAAGATAAGCCAGAGGGTAAAAAGAGGAGATGTCGTGTCCTATGTCGGCTCGACAGGAAATATAACAGGTCCCCATCTTCATTACGAAGTATGGAAAAACGGCAGTCCTGTTAATCTGAAACCTTTTATCTAAGGGAGGAATTAAGAAATGGGTTCAATTGGTTCAATGTTTTCAAAAAACACAGAAAAGCTCGGATCATTTATCGGCAGCAACTGTCATTTCAAAGGTGACATAAAAACACAGGGAACACTGCGGATTGACGGCACAGTTGAAGGCAATATTGAAGCTAACTGGCTCATACTTGGAGAAACAGCGCATCTTAAAGGTGATACCGTCTCAAGAGGCATTATTGTCGGAGGCAGGGTTGACGGCAATCTGAACGCCAGAGAAATTATAGAGATTAAGGCAAAAGGACAGGTTACAGGGGAGATTACGACAAGCAAACTCAGCATTGCAGAAGGTGCAATGTTTAACGGCCGTTCTTCAATGTTCAGAGAAGAATCAAATGTGGTTGAACTGCAGGCAAAGGAAAAGGTGTCTTAGACATTTTAATTCCGAAGGCACGTATAAATATGTTATACATTATCCATAAATAAAAATAGGGAAGGTGAAACATGGAATGGAAGACTAGAGTTACAGAGATGCTGGGGATAAAGTATCCTATTATTCAAGGGTCATACGGTGGATTTGGTACTTCAGCGATTGCAGCACCTGTTTCCGAGGCAGGAGGTTTAGGTATTATTACTGCAGGGGCTTTGAAAACTCCGGAAATGCTGAGGGAAGATATACGAAAAGCCAGGTCCATGACTGATAAGCCTATCTGTGTGAATCTTACTGTGGGGATGTGTCCGCATATCGATGAGATGCGGGAAGTTGCCATTGAGGAGGGTATCCCTGTCGTTGAAACCTCAGCATTTCAAGCCACTGATCATGGAAAGCGACTGAAGGAGGCCGGGGTTAAGTGGATTCACAAGGTAGCTACTGTTAAGCATGCAATAGTAGCTGAGAAACAGGGGGCTGATGCAGTTGTTATTGTTGGCATGGAGGGGGTCGGATTTAAGAGTGTGGACCAACTTCCTACACTTACCAGTATAACATGGGCAGTTAAACAGATAAAAATACCGGTAATTGCAGCAGGTGGTATTGGAGATGCTAGGGGATTTCTGGCTTCTTTGGCAATGGGGGCCGAGGCAGCGTATCTGGGAACAGCCTTCATGGCCACTAAAGAATGTCCCATATCAGAACGGCATAAGCAATATCTTGCGGATGTTGATCCGTCTGACCCTAAGCTTATGAAAAAGGTTTTGGCCCCACCTAACCCTTTGGACCTGGAAAAGGTTATGAAACTGAGAGGGAAGATTCCCCATGGTGAGTGGATGATGAAGCTGGAGAGGGTTTTATTGAAGGAAGACCCTGATGCTGATACGTCGTTTGAAAGTGATGAAGTACTAAAACTTGCTCCTGGCTCTCTGGCTGTGAGCGGAATAGACAAGATATTAACTGTGAAGGAACTCATAGACAGCATTATTAATAGCGCCGAAGATATTCTAAAAAGTGGGATTTTTGCTGGGATAAGGGGTTAGAGAGTAGTAAGAGTTTTATATAAAGGAGGAAAGGATTATGATCAGATTAATAGGGTTTTTCTTTGCGGCTATTTTTTATTTCAATGGGATTCCCCATTTCATTCAAGGGATCTGTGGCAAGACTCACATGACCCCCTTCGCCCGCAAGTCACGTCCTTTGACCAATGTGATCTGGGGATTGATCAACTTTGTTATTGGAGAGGTGATAATGCACTTATCCAAAACGGACACATGGGAACCTTCCCAGATAGTGGCTTTCTGGCTGGGAGCAATTGTGATCTCTGTATACCTATCCATTTTCTGGAGCAATCCAGAGGCTAGGCTTCCATGGCATAAGGATTAAAAAGTTTTACCACTGTTATTCTAAAACTATACCTACGGCTGTCCCTTTCGCTACCAATCTATCGCTCTGGTCTTTGACCTCTACTTCTATTATTCTTGTCTTACGCCCATTGTGGATTACCCAGGCCTCAGCAACTATATCTTCGTCTATCTTGGGAGAAGAAATGAAATTAACACTGAACTGACCCCCAACACACGGCCCCAAGGTCATAGCTGCGGTTCCACAAGTGTGATCGGCTAATGACAGGATGGCACCACCGTGAGGAGCCTTTGAAGGATTTAGCAACTCCTGCTTCAGTTTCAGGGATATCCTTGCTTTACCTTTAGAAACTTCAATTACTTTTAATCCAAGGAGCTTTGCATAACTGGAATTGTTACTCATTTCAGATATAGAATGAACATCATGGGAAATATTGCTTTTTGTTTTAACACTCATTGTATTCTTCCTCTGGGATCAACAATGGTATCTGTTTTCCAATTTGCATCATTTCTTTCTGGGTAGTCTCTATTGAAATGTAGGCCTCTGCTTTCCTTTCTTGTCAGGGCAGATTCTATTATTAGCCTAGCTACTACGGCTATATTTCTCAACTCCACCAGATCGCTGGATATGGTAAAATTCCAGTAGTACTCTGTTATTTCTTCTTGAAGGAGTTGGATTCTCCTTTTGGCCCTGTTTAACCGTTTATCGGATCTCACAATACCTACATAGTTCCACATAAGACGCCTGATCTCATCCCAGTTTTGAGATACAACTACAGATTCGTCGCTATCTACAGCACCACTGGAATCCCATTGCGGAATCTGGGGGGGGCTTTTTCGATTGTCCTTGAGATCCTTGCTTGCCAGTCTATTTGCTCCGTGGAGTCCGGTAAAAGCTGCTTCTCCACAGGCATAGAGCTTTTTTATACTGGTCTCTCCGTTGATATCCGTCACTACTCCACCACATATATAATGAGCAGCAGGAACAACCGGAAGGAGTTCCTTTGTCATATCAATCCCGAAGGAAAGGCACCTTTCGTAAATATTGGGGAACCTCCGTTTGATTAAATCAGCATCCCTGTGGCTGATGTCTAGAAACACACAATCATCACCGCTCTTTTTCAATTCATTGTCAATCGCCCGGGCCACTATGTCTCTTGGCGCCAGATCCCCTGAAGGATGGTATTTCTTCATAAAAGGTGTACCGTCTCCTAGCCTGAGAATACCTCCTTCTCCTCTGAGGGCTTCAGATATTAAAAAAGACTTTGCTTCAGGGTGATATAGACAGGTTGGGTGGAACTGAATGAATTCCATGTTGGCTATCCTGGCGCTTGCCCTGTATGCCATTGCCATTCCATCCCCGGTAGCAATATCGGGATTGCTGGTGATAAGATAGACCTTACCTGCTCCTCCAGTAGCCAAAAGGGTTACTTTTGAAAGGAAGGTATGAATGGCGTTTCCCTTAATATCCAGGACATATGCCCCCCAGCGCGTATCTTCTCTGTCTACACCAAATCTTCCCCACTTGTTGACCT
>WOUX01000323.1 GCA_009773075.1 bacterium
GAGGATCGAGTCTGACCCTGATGGGAAGCTCTATGAAAACTTTATGGCATCGGCATTTATAGCCCATCCGTATCGAAGGCCGATAATTGGCTGGGTGTCAGATTTAATGTTTTTAAAAAAGAGACCCACCGAGAGGTTTTTTAAAACCTATTATGCCCCAAATAACACTGTAGTGGCAGTAGTGGGTGATATAGACCCCTCAAAAACTTTAGAGATTATCAAAAAACACTTTGAACATATCCCTTCTCAACCTATTCCATCGTTTATTCCCACAAAGGAACCGGAACAGATGGGGGAGAGAAGGATAAAGGTGAAATTCGATGCAAATCCCAGCTTGATTATAGGGCACCACAAACCAACTGTACCTGATTTTGACGATTACGTATTCGATGTCATAGACAGCATACTGTCTAGGGGTCGAACCTCCAGGTTTTGCAAGATACTCAAATCTTTTTGCTGTATTTGCTACTCCAAGACACCCACATACCACTGCTGAGTTAGAGCATGCCATCTATAAAGAGATAGAGACATTGAAAAGAGAACCGGTAACGGAAAGGGAACTTAGCAAGGTAAAAAACCAGTTACAGGCTGATTTTATAAGAGCGCTTAACTCTAATTCTGGGTTAGCCAGTAAGCTCTCCTATTATCAGACAGTTGTTGGAGACTGGAGATATATAGAGGATCAATTGGATGTCATAGAACGAATAACTCCTCAAGACATAATGAAGGCTGCCAATAAGTATCTTGTCGAGGATAACAGGACCGTGGCAGAGCTGGTAAAAAAGGGTAAAGAATAATGAGAGACAGGATGACGATGGCAAAGAGGGTACCAATTGTCTCGCTATTTTTGATAATCACAGCAGCAGCTGCCTGCCTGTGCGTTGCAGTCGCAAGCAGACAGGCATCTTTTGCTCAGGATGTTAGTCCACAACAGCATCCTGGGGATATGGCATTTAAACCCATGGCTTTTTCTCCTCCAAAGGGGCAGAGGGTGGTGCTGGATAATGGTATGATTCTATATATTCTGGAGGACCATGAGCTTCCCGTATTGAATCTGTCTGCGGTTATCAGGACAGGTTCGGTTTACGAACCTGCGGATAAGACAGGTTTGGCTGAGTTAACCGGTACGGTTATGAGGACAGGGGGCACCCGTTCTATGAACCCGGACGAGATAAACGACCAATTGGAGTATATTGCAGGCTCTGTAGAGATAGGTATTGGAAGCGAGTCCGGGTCTGCCTCCCTTTCCGTGATGAAAAAGGATACAGACATTGGTCTCAAGATATTTGCTGACATTATGATGAACCCAAGATTTGATCAGGAAAAGCTAGACCTGGCTAAAAAACAGGAGATNNTCAGGAAAAGCTAGACCTGGCTAAAAAACAGGAGATTGAGGCTATAAGGCGCAGGAACGACAATCCGGACAGCATAGCCTCCAGAGAATTCAAAAGAATTTTATACAAGGATAATCCCAGAGGCAGGATATCCACGGTTGAATCAATTAACGCGATTACCAGAACAGATTTGGTTGAGTTTCACAACAGGTTCTTCCGCCCGGAAAATGTAATGCTTGCTATCTCCGGAGACTTTCAGAAGGATGAGATAGTGAAAAAGGTCGAGAATGCTTTCCATGGCTGGGAAAAAACCGGGATAAAGATACCCAAAGAGCCTCCCCCTTTATATTCCTTTGAAAAATCCATAAATTATGCCTTTAAGGATGTACCTCAGTCCACAATTATACTTGGGCATCTGGCGGTGAGAAAAACCCATCCTGACTATTTTCCATTTAAGGTATTGAACTTTATCTTAGGAGAATCTGGTTTCAATTCCAGGTTGACTTCAGAAATCAGGTCTAATAGAGGTCTTGCGTACAGTGTGGGGAGTATTTACAGGGGTGATGTGGAATATGCGGTATTTGCTGTCATATGCCAGACCAAATCCGTTACTACCTCCAATGTCATATCCCTGATCTATAACATTATAAGAGACCTAAAGAAAAATGGCGTCACAGAAAAAGAGCTTCGGTGGGCAAAAGAGTCTATCGTTAATAAGTTCATCTTTTCTTTTACTTCTTCTGCCAGTGTAGTTAACCAGCAGATGATCATAGACTATGACAACCTGCCGGAGGATTTTTTAGAGAGGTATCAGGAAAACATATCCAAGGTTACCCTTGAGGATATTAAAAGGGTGGCAAAAAAGCATCTTTACCCGGATAGATCCATTCTTGTTGTGGTGGGTAAAAGTAAGGACTTTGATAAACCACTGTCTGAGTTTGGTGAGGTTCATGAGATAGAGTTGAAGGGTGAGTAGAGGTACAAGATGAAAGATGAAAATAAGACAAAAGAGGATAGACAAGGTCTCGATCCTGTTGTTGCTTCAAAGATACTTGATACTGTGGATGGTCTTCCTTTCTACGTCATGTTGGTCGATGCAGATCACCACATCCTGCTGGCCAATAAGGCAATTAAAGAACATCTGGGCGTAGATCCGGAGAACATCATTGGCAAGTACTGCCCCAAGGTGGTGCATGGGCTCGATGCGCCATTCCCTGGCTGCCCCCTGGAGGAAGCTGTAGAGAAATGCCACACTGTCGAACGGGAGCTTTTTGACCCCGACTCCGGACGATGGGTAGTGTCGGCGATCTACCCGACCAGACTTCGGACTTCACACGATCGAGCGATCTTCTTACACATAACTCAAGACATTACTGAGAAGAAGCAAGCGGAACAAAAAATCCTGCACAATTATCAGATTCAAAGTGTTCTCAGCGCATTGCTGCGTATCTCGTTACTGGATATTTCCCTTAAAGAGCAGTTACAGCTCATCCTGGAGCATATAATCTCTGTTCCATGGCTAGCACTGGAAAGTAAAGGGGGCATTTTTGTGCTGGAAGATGATCCAGGGGTGCTGGTCATGAAGGTTCACCACAACCTGTCGCCGCCAGTGCTGAACATGTGTAGACAAGTTTCCTTCGGTCGGTGTCTTTGTGGTCGGGCGGCACTGTCAGGCCAGATAGAATTTGCTGATCGTGTTGATGATCGTCACGAGAATCGATATGAGGGAATGTCCCCCCATGGTCATTATTGTATTCCTATCCTATCTGCTGGCAAGATGCTTGGCGTAATTAATCTGTACA
>WOUX01000324.1 GCA_009773075.1 bacterium
TATGAGGTAATTTAGAATCTCCTTATCCTTGATTTTAAGGACATTTTCAACCCACCATTTTTTGTTTCAACCCATGGAATGGCATCTGATGCTATCCCGTCTGACAGATTTATGAAGCTCAAACTGCCTTGAAAAATATTTTTCACTTCCCCACATATTTTGCTGGCGTCCCTTTTCTTCTTCTGATATATACTCACCATGTTACCCATCACCATACGCAGACGCACCATTTCTGAAGCCGACATCTCCATGATTCAGGGGGTGGTCAATGAACACTGGGCCAAAGGACGAAAAAGCATCTCCAATATCCTGTGCCATCACTGGGGATGGTTCCAAGCCAACAGCGCCCCCAAAGACATGGCCTGCCGAGAAGTTCTCCTCACCCTGGAACGTATGGGATATCTTATCCTCCCACCGCGAAAAAACAATAGCTGGAATGAACGGAGGAACAAAAGCGCTCAGGTTCTCCCTGTCGATGAACACCCCATCTACGGAAAACTTGCTGATCTTCCTCACATCAATATCTCTTTGGTACGACATACCGCGATTGAACCCCTCTACAACAGCCTCGTTCATCAGTATCATTATCTCGGTTACCGCCAGATCGTCGGTCAGCATCTCAAGTATATGGCCTTCCTGGAGGAACGTCCCGTTGCCTGCATCGGCTGGGGGTCCGCCGCCTGGTCCGTGAAGTCCAGAGATGCTTTTATCGGATGGGACAAACCTACAAAAGAAAAGAATCTCCCCTGCATAGTGAACAACACCCGTTTCCTCATTTTGCCCTGGATTTCCATCAAGTGTCTTGCTTCCAAGCTTTTAGCCATGAATGCCCGAAGAATCGCTGACGACTGGATGGCTGTCTATCAACAGCCTGTCTACCTCCTGGAAACCTTCGTGGAAAGAGACCGCTTCCTTGGAACTTGCTACAAGGCTGCCAACTGGATTCGTGTGGGACAAACCAAAGGAACCGCTAAACGGGGGCATGATCACCTGGTTCATGGTCTGATTAAGGACGTCTACCTTTATCCTTTAAGGAAAGATTTTAGAGAGAAACTGATAGAGGGAAGCTGAATCGTTATTAGATAACCCGGGCAGAAGCGCTAACTTCCGCCCGGATCGGAGGTAAACGTGAACACCCTTCACAAATTTACCGTTAACAATATAGCCAGAAAGTTAAACAAGATCAACTGCAAAATTACCCTTGCCCATCAAAAGCCTTTCCCTAAACCCTTGTCCCGTCTCCTTTCAAAATACTCATTCAATAAACGCTTCGTCCATCTCTATCCTACAGGCGGAATTCAGGGCGGCTATGTCCGGATGATCGCTTCCCTGGTGGACTTCTCTTTCATCCGCTCCTTAGTAGCAGACGCTTACTCTATCTTCGGTCCTGACTGCTACGATCCTGTCTCACTCTTCCTCCTCGACCTCTTCCGCTATATCGACGACTACCCCGATAACATGGATGCCTTTATGACCATCGTGCGGGATAAAGACCGGGGCAGGGTCTACCGGGAGTATGCCGGCATTTTGAAAGACATCCCCTGCAATGGAACCTTTTCCAATTTCCGGGCGCGCATCGGAACTCAACGATACAATGAGATATTTCATGTCCTCGTGGGAATCTTCCATGAGCTGGAAATGATTACCTTCAAAATCCTTGCTCACGACGGAACCCTCTATCCCTCCTGGGCCAGGTACAAGGGCTGCACCTACTTCTGTAAGGAATGTTCCCACATCACCGTCCCCGACGTAATCGATAAAGTCAGGCAACGCATCCTTTAACTTCCCTCCCGATATCCAGAAACCGAAGATCGAACTGTTCTCATGTAAACTGGCTTTTTCCGATGGGGAGCCTTCCCAGGAACAGATTAACACCGCGCTCCTCTTTGGCCTGAAAGATGAACTTGACCGCCACCAACTCTGCATCCAGACCATCTGCTCTCATGTCACCGAGATCAATCTTGGTGATGGTTCCATGACTATGGCCTGCCCTAAAATCCCGAAGGATGTCGACGCTCGAATCGGGGTCAGAAGACATCCACAAAACCCGGACAAGAAAGAAAAAATCTTCGGCTACAACGCCATCTTCTCCACCTCCGTGGAGGTCCACCTGGGCATCGAACTGCCCGTAGCTCTCAGCAATATCGCAGGTAACGCCGAGGAGGGAAGCTATCTGATTGTCAACCGGGAACAAATCCAGAAACATCATGTCTGCAAAGTTAACGTGGATACCGCCGATTCCAAGTATGACATCACCGGCAACTACGACTACATCCGCAATCAGGGCGCCATCCCCATTATCGACTATAACTCCAGAAACGAGAAGCTCAGAAAAGATGATCTGCTGCAAAGAGGATACGACCAGCACGGCACCCCTTTCGCTCCCTGTGGACTTCTGACCAGGGCCAACGGCTTTGATCAGAAACATCAGAGATTAACCTTCTGCTGTTTCAAGCAATGTCTGAAGCTGAAGGTCAAAGCACTGGAATGCCTCCAAAGTCACTACGATTTAGCCACATGTCCCTATATCCAGAATGGCACCGGATATACGAAGCATATGTATGTCAAAGAGCATCCCCGGCTGATCAATGCCATCCCCCGGGGTTCAAAAAAATATCAAGTCTTAAAACAAACTCGCTCCGCCTCGGAACGTATCAACAGCGCCGCCAAGGAAGATACCAAAATCCTCCGCAAACCAAGAATCTTAAATGCCAAAAGAGCCGCCATCCTCGCCCAGATGACCGCCATCGTCATCCTCCTCAAAAGAGCCTTCTCCTTTATCGTCAAAATCACCACCCTCTTCAGAAAACACGACCAGGAATCAGACCCCTTAATCAAGGCCAAACTTGCGATCCTCCTCAAGCCGCCTCCCGTCACTCTATCAATCCAGCAAATCCTCCAGCGGGAGTAGGTTCCTCAAATGACCTCCTGAAACGGTAAATAATCCCTCAAAAAAGCTGAAGCAGGGAGTGGTCTGTCCTTCTCCCGGTTTTATGCCCTTTCCAACCAAACGCCAACACGAAAACCCACGGCCGATACCGCGCTTAATCCATTCTGGCACCACATCGTTCAAATAATCGCCTGAACCACGAAATAACCGCCTGTACGGCAAAACCCGAAGGGGGATTCTAAATTACCTCATATATGATATATAAATCATATATGCGATATATATCATCTATCGGAAAAGAAATTAGAGAGATTGCCAGGAAGAAAGGGATCACGTTGTATCGGAT
>WOUX01000026.1 GCA_009773075.1 bacterium
GTGAGGGTTGGAGACAGGGTATCCCTGTATCCTGGGGTATATATTGGTGACGATGTACACATTGGTGAAGATACTGTAGTCTATGCAAATACCTCTATCCGTGAAGGATGCAAAATTGGCAAAAGAGTTATAATCCATTGCGGGACTGTTATTGGTAGTGATGGTTTTGGCTTTGCCAAAGATGGGAAGGTGTACCACAAGATTCCCCAGGTTGGTATAGTCCAGATTGATGATGATGTGGAAATCGGTGCCAACAATGCCATCGATCGTGCAGCCCTGGGGAAAACCTGGATTAAAAGGGGGGTTAAAACCGATAATCTGGTACAAATTGGTCATAATGTAATTATTGGAGAGGATACAATTATAGTTGCCCAGGTGGCTATAGCAGGAAGTGCAGAAATAGGCAATAATGTTGTTTTAGCCGGTCAGGTTGGTGTAGGGGGTCATCTGAAAGTAGGGGATAATGTTACGGTTGGAGGGCGGTCTGGCATTACTAAAGATATAGCACCAAACCAGATTGTTTCAGGCATTCCAGCAATCCCTCATAAAGAGTGGTTAAAGTCCCAGGTATGTATTACCAAGTTGCCGAAAATGAGGAAGTCTTTAAAAGAGTTAGAATCAAAGGTAGAAAAGATAGAGAAAAAAATCAAATCTGAACTGGAGGGATAAAATGTTAGACATTATAGGTATTATGAAGGTTTTGCCCCATAGGTACCCCTTTCTTTTAATTGATAGGATATTAGAAATGGATAACGGAAAAAGGATTGTAGGCATGAAAAATGTTACTTTTAATGAACCCTTTTTCCAAGGGCATTTTCCTGATTACCCTATTATGCCTGGAGTTTTGTTAATTGAGGCAATGGCTCAGGCCGGGGGGGTCCTGGCTTTTTTGAGTTATGAACCTGAAAGGGTTAAGGATAAGAATTTTTACTTTTCCAGCATAGATAAAGTTAAATTTAGGAAACCTGTATTGCCAGGTGACCAAGTAAGGTTTGAAGTAGAGGTAATTAAACATAGGAGTTTCCTGTGGAGATTTAGTGGCAAGGCGTTCGTTGGGGAATCTTTGGTTGCTGAAGGCGAATTGCAAGGCATAATATCTAATAAGTAATAATAAAGGGATCATCTCCAAATTAGTTGATCGATGATAAGTGAGATTTGGGGTCTGACCCCGCATTCCGAGGAGAATTTTTAAAAATGATACATCCAACAGCGATTGTTCATCCAAAGGCAGAGTTAGATGAAGGGGTGGAAATAGGACCATATTCTATAATAGCCGAGAATGTCAAGATTGGTAAGGATACAAATGTAAGCTCTCATGTAACAATAGAAAAATTTACACAGATAGGGGAGCGGTGTCATATATATCAATTTGTGTCCATTGGAACCCCTCCGCAGGATTTGAAGTTTAAAGGGGAAAAATCTGATTTGATCATTGGCGACGATAATACTATCAGAGAGTTTGTAACCATAAATAGGGCATCCTCCCATGGTGGAGGGGTAACAACATTAGGGAACAATAACTTTCTTATGGCATATTGCCACATAGCCCATGACTGTAAAATAGGAAGCAATATCATAATGGCCAATGCCGCTACCCTTGCTGGGCACATTGAAATAGAAGACTTTGCGATTATTGGTGGATTAGTTGCCATCCATCAGTTTGTTAGGGTTGGGGCTTATTCCATTATTGGGGGGGCCTCAGCGGTTTCTAAGAATGTCCCCCCCTACGTTATGGCTGTGGGCAATAGGGCTAGATTATTTGGCCTGAATATTACAGGGCTTAAGAGAAACAATTTTCCCGAAGCCACAATAAACAACCTTAAAAAGGCCTACAAGATTATATTTAGATCAGGCATGACCCTAAATAATGCATTAGAGAAAGTGAAGCGTGAACTTCCTGATTCAGAAGAGGTTAACAATCTTGTAGGGTTTATCCAAAAATCTGAAAGAGGTATCTGTAGATAATGGAAAAGATCGGCTTAATTGCTGGAAACGGTAAACTACCCATTGTATTTGCCCAGGTTTTAGCGCAAAAGAATTTAAAAGTGACAGCTGTTGCTCATAGAGGAGAGACTCTTGATAGCCTTGAAAAATACGTTGACAGAATCTTCTGGATTGATGTGGGACAACTTCAAAGGTTAATCGAAATATTTAAGAAGGAACAGATCAGTAATGTAATAATGGTTGGGGGGGTGACTAAAGCATCGATGTTTTCTGGGATAAAACCTGATGCCAAGGCAATATCCCTTCTATCAAAATTGGCGCATAAGAAAGATGATTTATTATTGCGTTCTTTTGCAAAAGTATTAGAAAAAGAAGGGATAAATGTTCAGAGCTCTACCCGTTACCTCCCTTCGATTTTAGCCCAAAAAGGGGTGTTTACAAAAGGGGTACCAACCAAGGATCAATACAAGGATATAAGATTTGGCTGGGATATTGCAAAGGGTATTGGTAAGCTGGATATTGGGCAAACCGTTGTTGTGAAAGATCAAGTAATCTTAGCGGTTGAAGCTATAGAGGGTACTGATGAGACTATCAAGCGGGGAGGGAGGTTAGGAAATGGACAGGTAGTAGTTGTAAAAGTAAGCAAGCCTCATCAGGATATGCGTTTTGACATCCCGGTAGTTGGAATGGAAACAATCCATTCTCTAAAGGAGGTAAGAGGTTCAGTGCTGGCTATAGAAGCCGGCAACACAATTATCATGGAGAAGGAGGAAATGGTTAGGTTTGCTGACGAGGAAGGCATTTCAATTGTAGCAATCTAACCTCAAATACTAGGGCAAAAATGAAAAAGATAAGAGTTGGCGTAGTAGGGGTAGGGTATCTAGGCCAATATCATGCGGAAAAGTATTCAAAACTATCAGGGGTTAATTTAGTTGGGGTAGTTGACATTAATCATGCACGGGCATTAGAGATTGCCAATCGTTTTAATACAAGGGCTTTTTTTGACTACTCTGATCTTTTCGATGAAGTACAGGCAGTGAGTATTGCTGTTCCAACCAAATTACATTACAGAGTTGCCAAGGATTTCTTTAGTAATGGTATAGATATTTTGCTTGAAAAACCTATTGCCACAACTGTTGCAGAAGCAGACACTTTAATAGAGATGGCTGAGAAGAAAAATCTAATATTTCAGGTTGGACATTTAGAAAGATATAACTCGGCTATTGTTGCTATACAAGATGTTTTGAATAATCCTATGTTTATTGAATCCCATAGATTGAGTTTCTTTACTGAAAGAGCTACCGATGTAGATGTGGTTCTAGATTTGATGATCCATGATCTCGATATCATATTGAGTATTGTTAATTCTGATATAGATACTATTGATGCTGTGGGTGTCCCTGTGATTTCTCCTAAAATAGACATAGCCAATGCTAGAATAACCTTTGTCAATGGTTGTGTAGCTAATATTACTGCCAGTCGGGTTTCAGAAAAGACTATGAGAAAGATTCGCATATTTCAACCAGATGCCTATATCTCCATAGATTTTCTCTCAAGAGAGGTTGATGTCTATAATAAGATTGAAAATGGAGAAGAAAATGGTGGTTTACCTAAAATTGTGGCTAGCAATGTGGAAATAAACGCAAGGGACTCTCTAGCCACCCTTGGTATCCGGTACAGATGCTAAAAGGGCGCTTTCTGTAGCCTTACGGATTCTGGAACAAATTGACCGGTTAAGGAGAATTTATGCTGATTCCTATGGTTAATCTCAAAGTTCAGTATGAAACAATGAAGGATGAAATTGACAGGGCTATTAAAGAAGTATTGAAGGATGGGAACTTCATTTTAGGCCCGTCAGTAGAAAAACTGGAGAAAGAAATTGCGTCTTACTTGGGGGCGAAATATGCCGTTGGTCTTGCCTCAGGTACTGATGCATTACACATGGCACTTCTCGCCTGTGGGGTAAGAAAAGGACAAGATGTCATTACTACCCCTTTTACCTTTGTTTCTACTGTAGAAACCATTGTTTCTATTTGTGGATATAGATCCTAGGACATATAATATTGCCCCGGAAAAGATTGAAGAATTTATCGAGACAAAAACATCGTTTAATAAGAAAGAGGGGATATTAATAAATAAGGAAAATGGAAATCAGATAAGGGCGATTCTACCCGTCCATCTTTATGGACAATCTGCTGATATTGAACATATTGTAAGCCTATGCAGTAAGTACAATCTTCTGCTTATAGAGGATTGTGCTCAGGCATTTGGGTCTGAATACAAAGGGAGAAAAGTGGGGACTTTTGGCGAGATTGGATGCCTCAGCTTCTTTCCCAGCAAGAACCTGGGTTGTTACGGCGATGGAGGTATGATTATTACTGATAGTGAAGACCTGGCAGATAAGATTAGGATCCTGCGAAACCATGGAAGTAAGGTGAAGTACTATTATATTGAGATGGGTTTCAATAGCAGGCTTGATGAGATCCAAGCAGCAATTCTAAGGGTGAAGTTAAGAAGGATAGATAAATTCAACGAATTGCGTCGAAAGAGCGCTAGCCTCTATAATGATTGCCTTAGGGGAGTAGACCTAATTACACCCTATGAGGATGAGCACGTTAAACACGTATATCACCAATATACGATTAGGATTAAAGACAGGGATAGAGTGTCCAGGTGTCTTGGGGACGAAGGCATTGCTTCGGCTGTTTACTATCCTCTCCCACTTCATCAACAACCAGTGTTTAAGCGTTTAGGCTTCAATACAGGTGACCTGAAGAACAGTGAATCGGCGTCTCTTGAGGTATTGTCACTACCTATGTACCCCGAGTTGACAGAGGAGGAGATACAGAGAGTCTGTAAAACAATTAAAGATGCAATGTCAACTACCATCGGCTGAAGCCGATGGTTTGAGGGTTCAAGGAGTCAAGGGGGCAAGCGATCAGAGCTATAAATATTTTAAACACTTGAACCCTAGAACCCACGACTCCAGGGAGCCTTTTGGACGATAAAATGGATAAGCCTTCAAAGAGAATTTTGGTAGTAGCAGGAGAGGCTTCTGCGGACCTTCATGGCTCTAATTTAATTAAGGCTATAAAGGAATTTAACCCCAATGTACATTTCTATGGTGTCGGGGGGCAGAGGATAAAGGAGGCAGGCGTTAGTGTCCTATTTGATTCCTCTGATATGGCGGTAGTTGGGGTTATGGAGGTCTTCTCCAAATTAAAGACGATTATAAAAGCATTTAGAGAGTTGAAAAAATCGCTGAAGGTAAACCGTCCAGACTTGGTAATTTTGATTGATTACCCTGATTTTAATCTTCACCTAGCGAAATTTGCCAAAAAAAGAGGTATTCCAGTTCTATACTATATTAGTCCACAGGTATGGGCATGGAGAAGGAGGAGAATAAAAAAAATCGCCAAACTGGTGGATAAACTGTTAGTAATTCTCCCTTTCGAAGCCTCTTTTTATGAAAAAGAAAGGATTGATGTTGAATTTGTGGGACATCCTTTGATTGATATTGCAAAACCGAAGTTTTCCAGAGAGACAGCCTTAGAAAGATTTAACCTTGACAGGGGTAAGATAACCATAGGGTTGTTTCCTGGAAGCAGAAATAGCGAGGTTAAACTTCTTCTGCCCGAAATGTTAAAAGCCGCTGAGATATTAAACAAGAGACTGGGGAACCTGCAGTTCGTATTGCCGGTTGCCTCTACTATAAATAAAATCCAAATAGAAAAAATCATCGGCAACACCTGTAACAACGTAAGGGTCAATGTTATTACAGATAACAATTATGACGCTATAAATATATCCAGGGTAGTAATAGTGGCTTCCGGAACGGCTACTCTGGAAGCGGCCATAATTAATTCTCCCATGGTTATCCTGTACAAAGTTTCTCCTTTGACGTATTTGATTGGTAAGTTGATGATAAAGGTTGAGAATATTGGACTGGTAAACTTGGTGGCACAGAGGAGAGTTGTATCTGAATTAATCCAGCATGATGTTACTCCAGAGCGAATAGCAGGTGAAGTCCTTAAAATCCTCGAAGATAGTGAGTTGTATTCCAAGATTAAAGATGAATTAACCTGGGTTAAGGAAAAACTGGGGGCCCCCGGAGCTTCTTTTAAGGCTGCCAGAATAGCCACAGGAATGATGGGAATTGAGCCTTTACATTTGACATAGAGTAATTACCATGAAAATATAGTGATATTCGATGAAAAAGACTATAAGTTTCTATCTAATCAAAGAGATTATGGGGCCTTTTTTTATTGGGCTTTTAATATTTACCTTCATTTTTTTAATGAATAGTATCTTACGATTAACCGAATTGGTGGTAAATAAAGGAGTAAAACTTATTGACATTTCAAAGTTAATTCTATATGCCATGCCGTCCTTTCTTGTGTTTACCCTTCCCATGGCTCTGTTAATGGCGGTTTTAGCCGCCCTTGGAAGACTTTCTGGAGATAATGAGATTACTGCGATGAAGGTATCTGGAATAGGCATATACCAACTGGTTGCCCCGATAATGATTTTTTCTCTGGTTTGTTCGGCATTGACTTCCTTTGTGGCAGTTTATGCCCTTCCCTGGGGGAATAGCTCTACCAGTGAGTTGATCTTCAATATCGCCAGAAACAAGGTAAACATTGGTATAAAAGAGAGGACATTCAATAGTGACTTTAAGGGGTTGGTTCTTTATGTGAATGAAATAGCCGTCAGGGGTGAAAAACTAAAAGGAATTTTGGTTTCTGAAAAAGGAGAAACCGGGGAACCCAATACTATTGTTGCCAGAGAGGGCTATCTAATCTCTGATCCAAAATCTCTCATTATTACACTTAGATTGATTGATGGGAAGATTCATAGAGCCAGTAAGGATTTGAATACATATCAAGAGATTGGTTTTAGTACTTACGATATAAATCTGGACTTAGGAACGATTATAAAAGAGCAAGGGAGCTTTACCAAGGAATACAGTGAAATGTCAATTGGTGAACTGCAAAGAAAGATCGAAGAGTTAAGAAAAGAAAAAAAAAGTTTTTACCATCCCTTGCAGGTACTATATGAAAAGTTCTCTCTCCCTTTTGCCTGTTTAGTATTTGGTTTAATTGCAATTCCATTAGGTATACAATCCAGACCATCCAGTAAATTTTGGGGATTTATACTTAGCTTGGGAGTAATACTGACCTACTATGTTTTCCTTACATTTGGACAGATTTTAGCCAAGAATGGTGAGATTCCTCTCCCCATCGCATTATGGGCACCAAATATTTTCATTGGTATATTAGGAGTATACATGTTATACAAAACAGCCAATGATTTGCCCATTAATTTTATAGTGTGGATAGAACGTATTTTACGGAAAATTGGATTAAAAACCTAAAATCTGCTAATGTTCGCTCCAAAGGAAATTTTTCATTTTTCAGGGTTATCTAACTAGGCTTTTACCAACTTTTTTGGAAATAGTCCTTTATCGTTAATCTATATTACCCTTTTCCTATATCCCCCTTTAAAAGGGGGAATTTAGTTTAGTCTCCTCTTTTCTGAAAAAAGGGGAGGGGGAAGGAATGGGATGAAAAAAAGATGAAACTA
The DNA here is from genome assembly GCA_009773075.1 of bacterium. Taxonomy (GTDB): domain Bacteria; phylum Desulfobacterota; class UBA8473; order UBA8473; family UBA8473; genus UBA8473. The sequence goes on from WOUX01000026.1 coordinate 7,528, forward strand.
AGGCTTGATTGCAAGTACTTTGTAGGCGAAAAACCATGCAGACACAAATTGCTCTGCGAAGATTGTGATAGATATGCACCAATGGGTAGGCGGATATTGATAATAAAATTGGCTGCCATGGGAGATGTGTTAAGGACTACCCCGATTTTAAGAGGATTTAAGAGGAGGTACTCTGAAAGCCATATTACGTGGTTAACCGACGAAAACGCATATGGTCTGCTTAAAGAGAATCCATTAATAGATAGACTGTTGGTTTTTAATGTCGAAACTGTCCTCCAGATGGAAGTAGAAGAATTTGATTTGCTTTTGTGCTTTGATAAGGAACCGCGAGCAACTGCTTTGGCTATAAAGGTCAAGGCGAAAGAAAAATTAGGGTTTGGAATGAGCCCCGAAGGTAGGGTCTTTCCTTTAAATGAAGAAAGTGTATACATGTTTAAATTAGGTCTGTCCGACCCATTAAAATTTGTGATTAACGCTAAAACTTATCCTGAGTTGATATATGAGTCATCAAGATTAGAATACCGGCAGGATGAATACATCCTAACCATCCCTGATGAAGATGTAAGTTATGCCAAGTCGTTCTTGTTAAAGCATGGGATAAGCGAAGAGGCTTTAATTGTTGGATTGAATACCGGTGCAGGAGATATCTTCGCAAATAAGGCATGGACAATTAATAGCTTTATCGAATTAATTAAAACTATAAGTGCAAAGATAGATGGGAAGATCCTTCTTTTAGGCGGACCTAATGAAGTAGAGAGGAACAGGGAGATACGCTCAAGGGTAGATGACCTTGTTTATGATGTTGGTTGTCATAATACCCTCCAACAGTTCTCTGCCCTGATAAATCTCTGCGATCTAGTGGTAAGTGGTGATACCATTGCCATGCACATAGCTATAGCGCTTAGAAAACTGGTAGTTGCTATTTTTGGTCCTACCTGTGCACAAGAGATTGAACTCTACGGTAGAGGTAGAAAGATAGTTTCGGAATTGGAATGTGGCCCCTGTTACAAAAGGGAATGTAATAAAGAGGTTAACTGCATGAATACAATAAGTGTGGATGAGGTTTACCATGCGGTATCAGATCTGCTTAAGGACAATGGAAAGATATAAAAAGTTATTCTTTATCCTGCTGATAGTTACGACTCTACTTAGACTGAGTGTCATAGGAAAGATTGGACTGGGAGACGATGAGGCCCATTATTTTGCATGGTCTCAATATTTAGACCTCTCGTACTTTGACCATCCTCCTGTGGTTGCTTACCTGATAGCCCTTTTTACAAAGATTGGAGGGATAAATGAATTCTCAGTCAGAATTGGGTCTGTGATATTTTTTTTCTTTGCCTCTATTTTTGTTTTCCTTCTTGCAAAAGATATTTTCAACGATGATAGAGTAGCCTTTTTTTCAGCCCTTTTGCTGAATTTAACACCGGTATTTACTGTATTAGAGGCAATACTTATACTGCCAGATACCCCTCTAGGGTTGAGTTGGGTTATAACTCTGTATCTCCTTTACAGAATTATGAAAGGGGGGAAGGCGTCTTTATGGTATATGGCAGGTTGTGTGGCAGGTTTAGGACTCTTAAGTAAATACAATGCCTTTTTTTTATTTCCTTCTGTTTTTCTTTTCCTCCTCTTGTCTAAAAAGAATAGGTTTTGGCTTACTCGTAAGGAACCCTATATATCATTAGTTATTGCCCTTTTGATATTTACCCCTGTTATAATATGGAATATTAAAAATGGATGGGCCTCCTTTGGATTTCAACTTTCCCGTGGTTATGGAGGCACCTTTGAATTTTCTCCAAAATGGTTTATTGCCGGGTTGGCAGGACAGATGGGTTATATCTCTCCTTTCCTGTTTTTTGTATCCATTTATGCCATTGTTATTGGTGGGTATCGAGGGGTTGTAAAGCGAGATGACCGTTATCTCTTTCTTTTTTCTTTTTCGATTGTCATTCTGCTTTTTTTTGCTGGTTTAAGCTTTTTCAAGAAAGTATTGCCTCATTGGCCAACTCTCGGGTTTGTTACCGCATTTATTATCCTGGCTCAGTTAACATTGGAATCATTTAAGAGAAAGACCGGCAGTAGCAGAATAGGGCTGGTTGCGGCGATTTATCTCGTTTTAGTAACTGCGGTTCTGTTCTCCGCTCTTATGCCTGCCCAGGCCCTTTTTAAAATTATACCCCTTCCTGCAGAAGTAGATGGAACCAACGAGCTATATGGATGGCCCAAGGCTGGAGAAAGGATTTTAGAGATATACAGTGAGATGTCTCTGCACAATAAAACATTTATTTTTACCCATCGTCCTGTTCTTGCCGGTCATATTGCGTTTTATACCGGAGCTAGATTCAGGATATATTGTTTAAATGACTATGTCGATCAATATGACTTCTGGCCTGGTCCGGATGATTTTTCAGGGGGGGATGCAATCTTTTTAGCAGATAATCGATATAACAAGGACCCTCGCGAGGTATATAAGGGTATGTTTTCTTCTGTAGAGGCTGAGCCGCCCCTCAAAATCTATAGAAATGGAGAACATATAAGGACTTTTTATATCTATAAGTGTTATAATTATAGTACGTCCAACTTCAAATCCCTGAGGTGATAAAGAGGTGTTAGAGGATATTATTGCTTTAGATAAATCTATATTCCTTGCTATAAATAATGGACTTTCAAGCCCGCTCTTTGATGTGATAATGATCATATTTTCATGGTTTGGTTCAGGGTATGTGTTGGCTGGTCTCATAGGTCTGGGACTCTATATTTTTGACAGGGAGAATTTTAGACTTAATTTTACGATTGGTATTATTGCTGTGTTAGCAGGGGGAATATTCGTTCACGTTTTAAAGGAGTTAGTGGCAAGGCCCCGTCCTTTGGAGGATATGGCTGCTTTAATATTGGCAAATAGAGTTCACATAAACATAGTACTGGAACCATTGAGACACAGTTCTTTCCCCTCTGGTGACACTCAGACAGCCTTTGGGGCGGCCATGTTTCTCGCTTATACCTGCAGAAAGTATATAATGTTGCTGTTCATAGTTGCTTTTGTAACGGGCATATCGCGAATCTATGTAGGTGTCCATTATCCTTCAGACGTCGTTGTTGGGGGACTGATAGGTGCTTTGGCATCTTTTGCGGTATGCTATTTTGGCTACAGATATTTATCCAAGAAGAAAGGATAGATCAATAGGATGAGACCTTTGTGTAACCTATCAGGATAACTGCGATGAAGATTATGGCAATGATTCCCACATATAATGAGGCGGGAAATATAGAGAGACTGATTCAAGAGGTACTGGCTATATCCAATGATATTTCCGTGGTTGTGGTGGATGACGATTCTCCGGATGGAACAGGCAAGATTCTGGATCGGATGAGGAAAACAAACCCAAGGGTTCACGTTATTCACAGGATTGGCATAAGGGGTAGAGGAACGGCAGGTATAGAGGGGTTTCAGTATGCACTGAGGGAGGGGGCCGATTATGTTGTTGAAATGGATGGTGATTTTTCCCACAAACCGGTTTATATCACTCTAATGCTAAAGGAGATGGATGCCTGTGATGTAGTTATTGGTTCCAGGCTCTTGGAAGGGGGAAAGGAATTTGGAAGAAATATTATGAGGACATGGGTAACCCGGCTAGCAAATATATATATAAGAATCATTCTAAACTTGAAGATAAAAGACTGCACCTCTGGATTCAGGATCTTTAAGAGAGAGGTTTTGGAGGCTATAGACCTCAATAGTATGATCTCCTCTGGGCCCTCTATCGTCCAGGAAGTTTTATACAAGGCATGTAAAAAAGGGTTCAAAATTAAGGAAGTCCCAATTGTCTTTGAAGAAAGAATGAGTGGGGAGTCTACCTTTAATTTTAGAATAATGAGGGAGAGTCTATTGAAGATGCTTGTGCTTCGATTTAGGCGCTAGTAGTATGGAAAATATAAACAGATACAAAACTTACTTCCTTATCTTTCTCTTTAGTGTAACACTGGTTAGACTTGTATTTATAGGATTCTTAGACTTGTCCCCGGACGAGGCTTATTATTGGGACTGGTCCCGCAATCTGGGTCTCAGTTATTACGATCATCCTCCTATGGTGGCGTATCTTATCTATCTTTTTACCCTGCTCGGTCATAATAGTGAATTCTTTACAAGGGTTAGCTGTGTTGTACTGATTTTTCTTATGACCATTATAGCATACAGATTGGGCAAAGACATTTTTGGAGATGAAAGAGCAGGTTTACTATCAGCATTTCTGGTAAATATTGTGCCGGGACATGCAATAGGTGCCGTAATAGTTACCCCAGATACCCCACAGGGATTCTTTTGGGTATTAGGACTATACTTCGTATATAAGGCGATATCCACCAGTAAGGAATTTTGGTGGTATCTTGTTGGGTTAACTTTAGGCTTTGGGCTCTTAAGCAAATATACAATGCTTCTCTTTGTACCTTCTATACTTCTATTTTTACTATTGTCAAAAGACAATAGAAAGTGGTTAATGAGAAAAGAGCCGTACTTGGCATTGATTATTGGATTGCTTATCTTTAGCCCGGTTATTATATGGAATTTTAAGCATGATTGGATATCCTTTAATTTTCAATTCACACATGGTTTTTCAAAGAAGGAAAACCCGGGGATGAAGTACTTCTTGGATTATATCGGAGGACAAATGGGGATTGTTTCTCCTTTCGTCTTTATTGCATGGTTGTATATAATGGCAAAGAGCCTCTATTTAGGTCTGAAAAGGCAGAATGCCAACCTCCTGTTGCTATTCTGTGCATCTGCCCCCGTGTTTCTGTTCTTCGCGATGGTTAGTCTCCGTACAAAGGTTGAAGGGAATTGGCCTGGGATGGCTTATTTTTCCGGTCTTATAGCTATGACAGGTCTGTCTCTTTTATCACTTTCCAGAGGAAAGAAAAGGAAACTCCATGTTGCATGGCTGATAATAGTATTTTCCTCCAGTCTTGTGCTAACTACTGTTGCTCATGTACAGGCTATATATCCCGTCTTACCGATTCCCCTTAAGGATGACCCGACCAGTGCGCTCCACGGATGGCGAGAGATGGGATTAGAGGTAAACCAAGTCCTTCATGAAATGCCGAAAGAAATCCCCACCTTTAT